>JBAUTF010000372.1:0-14656 GCA_049582065.1 Candidatus Dormiibacterota bacterium
GTGGGGCTTCCACAAGATCACGACCGTGACCCGCAGCGATGGGTCACCGGTGCCGTCGGTGGAGGTCGCGCTCATCACCTCGCAACTCTTGATCGTGGTCACCTTCATGTACAGCGGCGTGCTCGCCCTCAGCGCCGCGGTTGTGGCGGGACCGCTCATCTCGAGCGAGGTCGAAAGCGGCCTCCTGCTGTCGATGCTCGCGCGCCCGGTCCGCCGCAGCGAGGTCGTGATCGGCAAGTGGCTCGGCCTGGCTGTCCTGGTTGGCATTTACGCCGCCGGGTCTGCCTTCCTGGAGCTCGCGGCGGTCGACTGGGCGACCGGCTACCTTCCGCCACACCCGGTGGACCTCGTCCTCTACGTAGGCGCCGAGGGATTGGTCCTGCTGTCGCTGGGCCTCGTGCTGTCGACCCGGCTTTCGGGCATCACGGGTGGAGTCATCGCTCTTGTCGCGTGGCTGATGGGCTGGATCGGCGGGGTCGTCGGCAACATCGGAACCGGCCTGCAAAACCAGGCCGTCGAGAACGTCGGCGTGATCAGCCACCTTGTTCTACCGAGCGACGGTCTGTGGCGCGGAGCCATCTACGCGATGGAGCCGGACTCCCTGCTCGCCACCCTGCGCCAGGCCGGCACGGTGGGGCGGGCGAATCCGTTTTCCGCGGTCGACCCGCCGCCCTTCGCCTACCTGGCATGGGTTGTCATCTGGTTCGCGCTGATGCTCGGGCTGAGCATCTGGAGCTTCAGAACAAGAGAGATCTAAACCTCAGATCCCAGGTGGAGCTGTAGGCCGGATTTACTCCGGCCGTCCCCATGCATTCTCTTCAAGACGACTCCCATCGTGCTGTGGGAGAGGAGGGGGTCCCGCGGGGAGCGATCAGTAAGGCCCGTCCTTAACGTGCTTGCGCGCGACCTTTGTCCTCACCCGCGTGTGACTAGGGATAGAGGCCGCGCTCGCGGGTCGCGCCCGCCACCCTCGACACCGCTTGCACGTAGGCGGCCATACGCATGTCGAGCTTCTTCTCGAGCTTGGTCTTCAGCACCTCGCTGAAAGCGCGCGAGAGGATCGCCTTCAACTTCTGGTTGACCTCGTGCTCCGACCAGAAGAACGACTGCAGGTCCTGCACCCATTCGAAGTAGGAGACAGTGACCCCGCCCGCGTTCGCGAGGATGTCCGGCACGACAAAGATGTCGCGCTCGCGGAAAATGGCGTCCGCCTCGGGAGTCGTCGGCCCGTTGGCGCCCTCGACGATCAACGTCGCCTTGATGTCGCGCGCGTTGCGCGAGGTGAGCTGGTTGCCGATGGCGGCCGGGACGAGCAGGTCGCAGTCGAGGGTGAGGATGTCCTGGTTGCCGATCTCCTGTGCGCCCGGGAACCCCTTCAAGGTCTTCTCGCGCGCGCGGTACTCGAGCACGCGCTTGATGGAAAGGCCGAGAGGGTTGTAGATGCCACCGTAATCCTCCGAGACGGCCACCACCGTGCAGCCCGCCTCCTCCAGCAGCTTCGCGCTGATGCTGCCGACGTTGCCGAACCCCTGCACCACGACGCGCGTCTGGTGCGGGCTGCGTCCCAGGTGTTCGAGGGCCGCCATCGCGCAGATGGTCACGCCTCGACCAGTGGCCTCGATTCGGCCCAGCGAGCCACCGACCTCGATCGGCTTGCCTGTCACCGACGCGGGGACCGAGTAACCGAGGTGCATCGAAAGCGTGTCCATGATCCACGCCATCGTCTGCCCGTTGGTGTTCACGTCGGGTGCGGGGATGTCCCGGTCGGCGCCGATGAGGATCGAGATCTCGGTCGCGAAGCGGCGCGTCATGTGCTCGAGCTCATTGAGCGAGAGCTCGCGCGGGTCGACGATGATGCCGCCTTTGGAGCCGCCAAACGGTATGTTGACGACGGCGCACTTCCATGTCATCCACATCGATAGGGCCTTGACCTCGTTCAGCGACACGCCCGGGTGGTAGCGGATGCCTCCCTTGGCCGGCCCGCGGTTGATGTTGTGCTGCACCCGGTATCCGGTGAACATCCGCAGGTGGCCTGAATCCATCATCACCGGGAAGTTGCACGTGAACTCCCGTTGGACCTCGCGCAGCACCTCCCGCAGCCAGGGCTCGAGCTTGATGATCTCGGCGGCCTCGTCGAACTGTGACTGGGCGGTTCGCCATTCATCTGCTTCGATGACGGGCTTGAGCTGGGCGGCGCTCACATCAACACAGATGATCGCGGATATTCGGCGCCGGGATCACAAATAACGTTGATGCAGGCGGGAAGGCCGGACCTGAACGCCCGCTCCAGAGCCGGCTTGATCTCGTCCGGCCGGTCGACCATCTCGCCGTGGCCGCCCAGGGACTCGACCACCTTGTCGTACCGAGTTCGGTGGCCGAGATCGGCGGCGATGCTCGTTCCGAGCATGCTCTGCATCGGGTGCTTCTCGAGCGCCCAGATCCCGTTGTTGCCGACCACGCAGACGACCGGGATGTGGTGGCGGACCATGGTGTCGAACTCCATCGCCGAGAAGCCGAAGGCGCCGTCCCCGGAGAGCAGGATGACCTGGCGGTCGGGATGGGCGAGCTTGGCGGCCATGGCGTAGCCGGGACCCGAGCCGAGGCAGCCGAACGGGCCCGGGTCGATCCACAGCCCCGGCTTCGGCCGCTCGATCAAGCGGCCGGCGAAAGAGACGAAGTCTCCGCCGTCGCCGACGACGATCGCGTCCGGGTCGCTGAAGCGGTCCACCTCGGCGATCAGCCGGGCCGGATGGACCGGTGATGAATCAGACCGCACCATCGCCTCGTCGCGCCGTCGCGAGGCGGCTTCGGCCTCGCGCAGCCTGCAGAGCCATTCGAGGCGCTCGGCTCCCCCACGCACGGCGTTGGCCAGGGCTCGGAGCGCAGCTTTCAGGTCCCCGTAGATCGAGACCTCGCCGGCGCGGTGCTTGCGGTGGCTGTCGACGTCTATGAAGACGAGGCGCGCGTCCTCGGCAAAAACGGGCGGCTGGCCGAAATTCAGCCTGAAGTCCAGCAGCGCGCCGATCACGACGATCAGGTCGGCCTCGCCCAGCGCCGGACCTCGCGCGCGGGGAAAGAAGACGGGATGGCCTGGCGGCAGCGCGCCGCGCGCCATGCCGTTGACGGTCAGGGGCAGGTTCGCCGTTTCCACCAGGTCTTTCAACTCGTCCTCGGCATGAGCCCACCACACGCTTCCGCCGGCGATCACCGCCGGCCGGTGCGCACCCTCGATGAGCCGCGCGGCGCGTTTGATCAGGTCCGGGTCGGGCGAGGCCCCGAGGTCCGGGGTGAGGTGCTCAGTCGCTTCCGGCAGTTCAGCGGCTCCGAAGAACACATCGAGCGGGATGTCCATGAACACCGGGCCGGTGCGCGCGCTCAGCGCGGTGCGCATGCACTCGGCGGCCAGGCCAAAGGCATCCTCTGCCGCAGCCAGCGTGACCGATTTCTTGGTCAGGCTTCTGACCAGCTCGACATGGTCCATCTCCTGCAGAGATCCCATCCCCCACCGCGCCTCCGGCGCCCGGCCGCCGATCACGAATAGCGGGCTGTCGCCAGACTGCGCCTGCGCGAGCGCCGACGTCGAGTTGGTCACGCCCGGCCCGGCGGTCACGGCCGCGACGCCGCACTCTCGAGTCACTTTCGCCCAGCCCTCCGCCGCGAAGGCGGCCGACTGCTCGTGGCGCACGTCGATGATGCGGATGCCGTGCTCGGAGGCCCCCATGAGGATCGGCCAGATGTGACCGCCGTTCAGCGTGAAGAGGTGGCTCACCCCGGCCCGTTTGAGAGCCAGCGCGATGAGCTCGCCTGCGTTGGCTGAGTCGGTCACCCTGAGTGACCTAGTAAGCCATCGCGAACGGCATGGCCGGCGTGTTGAACGCAGCCTGCGGAGGGCCGACGCGGCCTATGAGGATCACGCCTCCCTGGGCTTTGAGCGCTCGTCCGAGCATCGCGACGGCGCCCTGTGCGACAGCAGCGGCATCCATCCCGTGCTCCAGCTCGACCACCATCAGCCGGGCCAGGCCAAGGCGGATAAAAGCCTCGCCATGGCCCGTGCCGCACACCGCGCCGAACCGATCGTCCGCGTAGAAGCCTGCTCCGGGTATCGGTGAATCGCCGATGCGTCCGGGCAGCTTGCCAGTCACGCCCCCGGTCGACACCGCGACGGCCAGGCGGCCCTCCGCATCACGCGCCACCGCGCCGACCGTGTCCGCGCCGTGCAGGAGCTCCTGCCGCTTGCGGTCGGTGACGAAGATCGACGGGTCGCACATCTCCAGCCCGTTGTCGCGGGCGAACCGTGAGGCGCCCTCGCCGGCGAGTAAGACATGGCGCCCGTCACGCATGATGGCCAGGGCGAGCTCGATCGGATGCCGGACGTCACGCAGGCCCGCGGCGGCGCCGGCCGCCAGGTCGGCTCCGCGCATGACCCCTGCGTCGAGCTCGACCACCCCGTCCCGGTTCAGGCAGGCGCCGATCCCGGCATTGAGCAGGGGCTCGTCCTCCATGTGGCGCACGGATGCGACCACCGCGCTGAGGGCGTCCTCGTGGATCAACGCCCAGCCGGCATCGCGGGCGCGCTCGACGGCGGCCTGCCGCAGGGCACGCTCCGATTCCGGGATCGGGCCGGCGCCTCCATGAACGATCAGCGCCGCCTGCGCCACGCTTGCGAGCGGTCTAGAGCTCTTGCGGCTGGGGCCAGTCGGACCGTCGTTCGACAAAGCGGCGTTCGGCGACGCGCCTGTCGAACGGGTAGAGCACGCGACGACCGGCGGCTGCGCGAACCGGGTCGCGCCGCTCGGCAAACCGGCGTTCGACGCCGGATCGCCGTCCGCTGTCGCGCCGCTCGGGACCGCGCGGCATCAGGTTTATTTCCACCCACTTCCTCCTGTCGAGATGCTATCGCAAGCGACGATCTATCGCATCGAGCTTCTCGTCGAGACGTCGCTCCGCCCGCCGGCGCTCCAGCTCGTCGCCCGGCCCCAGGTCGACGAATCGCGCGTAGCGCGCAAGCCTCGGATGGACCTCGCCCACCCGGCGGAACATCTCCTGGGCCACCCACCGATAGTCGGGATGGCCCTGCGGCGTGGTGCGGAGCTCGCACAGGTGATACACCTCGCGCAGGTTGGCCCGGAAGTACCAGCGGACCCGAAAGGCCAGCGGCACGATGTACTGCGCCACGGCAGGACCGACTTCCCGCTCGAGCGTCGCGTGGACCGCCGCTGCTTCCTCGACCGCCGACTCGAACGCGCCGTCCATCCCCAGCTCGCGGAGGCCCTGAGGCGTGTCGTGGCCGAGGCGCGTGCCGAGCAGCTGACGTTCCTGCGTGAGCATGCGGTGGCGGTGAAGGTCGCGGTAGGCGGCGAAGTTGGCGACGATCTCAAACGTATAGGTAGCGTGCTCGAGGGCTCGAGGGGCTCGCTGACGGCGGTTGGCACGATCGCCGAGCAGCGCCTCCAGCACGGCTCCGGGCTCGGCACCCTGCTCCAGCAGTCCGCCGTCCGAATGCGGAAAGAGCGCCGCGGCGACGACCTTGCGCTCGGCGTCGGGGTCGGATTCGACGAGGCGCACGCTCGGTCCGTCGGCCGGTCGCCCAGGTGCTTCGGGCTCCGCCAGGCCTTTCATCGCGGTGGTGATCCGGGCGAGCCGCTCGGCCGCGGGAAGGCCGTAACGGTCGTCGAGCGCGCGCTTGACGAACGAAGGAATGACGAGCGCCAGCTCCCGATGCAGCTCGGTGGCGAGGTTCTGGCACTCGGGCAGGTCGTGGGCCGCCATCTTGGTGATGAGGTACTCGAACGCCCGCCCGTTGCCGTAGAGCCCCAGGTTGGTCAGGGTTCCCGCCGGCAAGAGCCCGCGCAGCAGGTCGAGTGCCTTGGCCCTGGTGGCCGATTTCCAGGCCCTGTCGGTCTCACCGGCCTCGAGCGGGAAGCGGTCCCTGATCGCGAGGGTCGCGGGCTCGATGAGGCCGCCGTAAGCCGCAAACAGCGCGTCGGCGGCCGGCTCATAGGCCGGATGGGCGAGCTCGGCGCCGCGGTAGTACAGGTGGCGGCCGTCCAACCCAGGACGGTCGAAGCGGACATATCGAGTCGACTTCTCGAGCGGCGAGATGCCGATGCGGCTGTCCTCGAGAGCCTTGGCGGCGAGGGTCGAGGCGCGCTCGACGGCGACGTGCGCGCCGGCCAGCTCGGCGACGGAGTCATCGCCGTAGCCGACGAGCACCCGCTCGTAGAACTCTTCGGCGCGGCGGACCGCGACCATGTCGTCCTCTCCCGACGGCGCGCCCGCGAGCTGCTCGAAGCCGGAGTCCGGCTCGTTGATGAATTCGTCGAGCAGCACGCGGCGCAGGCTCTTCTCGGTCCTGGAGTAGCGCGAGAAGAGGGCGCCCTTGACCACCTCGGGCAGGTTGCGGAGCGCGAAGACAGGACGGTCCAGGTTGGTGAAGTAGCGCTTCAGAACCGCGGCTTCGGCGGCGGTGAACTCCTGCTCTGCCAAGGCCTCCTATCCTATCCCCAGCACAACATCTTGGGGCTTCATCGCCCTCATCCCCACGATATGGAACAGGATGTGCAGAGTTGTCCCCGAGTTCTCCCCAACCCTGTTAAAAACCGACTGCAAAACGGCGATCCCCCAAAGTGATCTAGCCTCGATTGAGCATGGATGAGACGGGCGAGATCGACTGGGCGGCGCGCTGGCGCCGGGTGGTCGAGGATCGCGCCGCCCTGGCCTCCGCGCATGGCGACCCGGGCTATTGGGACCGGCGGGCAAAGAGCTTCGCGAGCTCGACCCACACGCGCAGCGACGAGTTTCTGTCCGTCCTCGATCCTTACCTCTCGCCTCGCAAAACTGTCATCGACGCGGGTGCAGGGACCGGCAGGCATGCAGCCCCGCTGGCGGACCGCGTGGAGTGGGTGACGGCGGTCGAACCATCGGAGGGGATGCGCGCCATGATCGTGGCACGCGACAACATGACGGTCGTCGCGAGCACTTGGGAGGACGCCGAGGTGGCGCCGGCCGACCTCGTGATCTGCTGCCATGTCCTCTATGGCATTGCCGATCCGGTTCCGTTCATCGCCAAGCTGGAGAAGTCGGCGCGCGAGCGCGTCTTCGTGATGCTGCGCGAGACCGATCTCCCCCATCCGGCGAGGATCATCCGCACGAGATTGGCTGGGCCAACAGGTCCGCGACTGCCGCGCTTCAGCGAACTGTTCATGCTGCTGCTGCAGATGGGCATCGCTGCCGACGTCACCTTCCTGAGCTACCCGATCATGACCCGCTACGCCGACATGGACGAGGCGCTCACCGACTGCCGCGCGCTCTACGGAGAGGGATGGGACGAGGCGGCCGGAAGATCGATCCTCGAAGAGGTCCTGCGGCGCGAGCACGGTGAGCTGGTGTTCGACGGCGGGACCGCTCTTTCGGGAGTTGCGCATTGGCGACCCAGGAGCTGACCCTGCGGCCGGTGAGACCGGCCGACCGCGACCGCGTGATTCAGATGACGCGCGACATCTGGGACGGCCACGACTACCTGCCGCGCGTCTTCGACGACTGGGTCGGCGACGCCGGGGCGGCTTTCCAGGCGGCCGAAGCGGAAGGCGTCGTGGTCGGGTTGCAGCGGCTCCGCCCGTATGCGCCCGGGCTCATCTGGTACGAAGGCCTGCGCGTGGCCAGCACCCATCGCCGCCAGGGCGTGGCGCGGGAGATGCTCGAGTCGGCGATCAATGAGGCGAAAGAGCAAGGATTTCGCGAAATGCGGCTTGGTACTGCCAACCCCGACGCCTTGAAGCTGTTCGAATCGGTGGGATTTCGCCGCCTCATCGACGTGCGCTGGTGGCGTGGCCAGCGGATGGAGGGCGGTGAGTCAGCGCGTATCCCCGACGCCGCCGAAGCCCCGAGGCTGTGGCCGGCCGTCGCGAAAAGCCCCGGGCTGGAGCTTTACCGAGGCGTCTCCGCGGACTTCAACGGCGCCCGCGACCTCGGGTCCGATGAGCTCGCACGGCTGGCGAAGGAAGGGATGCTTCGCGCCGGCGCGGGCGGCCGCGCGATCGCCGGGTTGCGCGAGCCATGGGGTGACAACCTCGCGGTCGCGTTCATCGCCGGCGCCGGCGGCGTGCTGCGAGACCTCCTGATGGCGCTGCGCTTCGAGGCCGACGCCGACGGGCTCGACCACGTCACGATCTCGCTGCCTCGCGGCCATCCGGCTGTCGAGGACCTGCACGCTTCCGGATACGATTTGGCCAATGCCGAGGACAACGCCTACATCTACGGACTAGCTCTCTAGTTGACACGTCGATATGTGATCGTCGGCAACGGCATCGCCGGCCAGACCTGCGCCGAGGATCTCCGCAAGTCCGACTCGGACGCATCCATCGTCATGATCGCCGCCGAGCGCCACCCCCTCTACAACCGCGTCGCGCTGCCCCGATATTTGCGCGGGCAGGTCAGGCGCGAGAAGGTCTTCATGCGGACCGCCGAGGACTACGCGAAACAGAACCTCGACATCCACTTCGAGACCTGGGCCACCGAGATCGACGCGCGTGCGAAGGTCGTGCGCACCAACCGCGGCCAGGAGTTTGGCTACGACGCCATTCTTGTCGCGACGGGCGGCCGGCCCAAGCCGCCGCCGTGGCCAGGCGCGGACCAGGTGTCCGCGTGCATCGGCTTTCAGACCATGGACGACACGGACGCGATCATCGAGAAGGCCGACGCGGCGGAGCGAGTGCTCGTCATGGGAGGCAGCTTCATCGGTTACGAGCTCGCCGAGGGAGTGAGCTTTCGCCAGAAGTCGAAGCTCACGTGGATCATGCGAGGGCCCTGGTTCCTCCGCTATGTGCTCGACGCCGAAGGCGGCCGGCTGTGCCGCCAGATGGGCGAGGCGCAGGGCGTGGAGTTCATAACCTCGGACGAGGTCGGGAAGTTCAGCCGCAGCAACGGGAGGTTCACGGCCGAGACCGTCAACGGCCGCAAGGTCGAGTTCGACCTTTTGACCTACGGCGTGGGTCTCGACTACTACACCGAGCCCGCGGCCGGCACCGGGGCCGAGCTGAACAAGGGCATCGTCACAGACTCCAAGCTGCGTACGTCAGCGCCCGACGTGTATGCGGCCGGGGACATCGCTGTGTTCTACGACCTGATGGTCGAGCGACACAACCAGATGGGCACCTGGGACAACGCCGAGGCGCACGGGCGAGTGGCGGCGCGCAACATGGCCGGTGGCGACGAGGACTTCTTCGACGTCCCGACGTACACCACGACCATGTTCGGATCGACGCTCGCGGTGATGGGCGTCACGCCAGACGTCCAGCCGGACCTCGAATCCGTGCGCACGTTCAGCTTCGAGGAGAAGTTCTATCGCAAGCTCTTCTTCAAGGATGAGCGGCTGGTGGGCGCGATCATGATCGGCCCGCCCAAGGGTCGCAAGAAGCTGATCGAGATCATGCGGTCGCGGAAGAAGATCGAACGGCCCAAGCAGGAGCTCCTCGACCCGAACAACCTGAAGGACTGACCCGCCGCCTGGCCTTCTCACTTCCCCACGGAGTGGGGAAGGTGGCCCGAAGGGCCGGATGGGGACGGACGTTTTGAGTTCCAACCTCCCACCGTCCGCCTTCGGCGGGCACCTCCCCGCCAGCGGGGAGGAGTGACTTTCCTAGTATGATTTTTGCCCAGGAAGAATGTCATTCGCCCTCAGCGAATCAGCCGCCGCCGTCCGAAGCGCCCTCGGCGCGGTGCTGAGGCACCGCCGAGAGGCGGCGCGGCGCACCCTCACCGAGGTGGCCGGCGAGGCCGGTCTTTCTCCAGCCCACCTCTCCGAGGTCGAGCGCGGCCGCAAGGAGGTGTCCACGGAGCGCCTGCTCGCCGTCGCCCACGCCCTCGGAATGCCGCCGGCGGAAATCTACGCCGACCTGGCCCGTCTGCTCGGCGCCGACTCTGAGCGTCCAAGCTGGCCCGAGGACCCGCCGGTCAAGCTCCGCCTCGCCACCGCCTCGCTGCCCCTAGAGGCGCTGCGCAGCGTCGCCGACTTCAGCGCCTACCTGGCGATGGCCAACCCACCGCCGAAACCGAAGGGTCGAATCGGCTTCGACCCGCCACGCCGATAGGAGGTAGTTCAATTGATCCCGACAGTGATCAGCAACGACGGTCGCGGCGAGCGCGCATATGACATCTACTCCAGGCTGCTCAAGGACGGGGTGGTCTTCGTGCGAGGCGTGATCGACGACGACGTGGCGGCCACGGTCACGGCACAGCTCCTGTTCCTCGAGAACGAAGCGCCCGAGCACGACATCCAGCTGTACATCAACAGCCCCGGCGGATCGCTGACCGCCGCGCTATCGATCTACGACGCGATGCAGTACGTCGCGCCGAAGGTCGCGACTCTGTGCACCGGGCTGGCCGCGAGCGGCGGATCGATCCTGCTCGCGGGCGGCGAGCCGGGAATGCGCATGTCGCTGCCCCACGCGCAGATCCTCATCCACCAGCCGTTCACCCAGGGCATCCAGGGCCAGGCCACGGATATCCAGATCCACGCCCAGGAGATCCTGCGGCAGCGCGAGCAGATCGCCCGCATCTACGCCAAGCACTGCGGGCGGCAGCTCGAGGACGTCGAGCGTGCGATGGAGCGCGACTTCTTCATGACGCCGGAGCAGGCCAAGGATTGGGGGCTGATCGACCTGATCGTCGAGAAGAACCCGCACGTGGCCGGCGCCGCAATTTGAGGGTCATCGTCCTCGGCGGTACCAGGTTCATCGGGCGCGCCATCGTTGAAGAGCTCGCAGGCTCGGGAAATGAGGTGCTCGTCGTCCACCGGGGGCAGCTGGAGCCCGACGACATGCCGCCGGTGCGTCACCTGCACGCCGAACGCACCGAGCTCGGAGAGCACAAAGCCGAGCTCGAGTCGTTCGAGCCCGACGCCGCGATCGACTGCCGCGCCCTGACGCGCGCAGATTCGGAAACCGCCATCGGCGCGGTGCCTGACGGGATCCGGCTGATCGTCATCTCGAGCGTTGACGTCTATCGGGCTTTCGGCGCGCTGAACGACGACCGCGAGAGCGACCCTGTACCCCTCGACGAGGAATCACCCGTTCGCCCAAACCGCTATCCCTATCGCGGCAGGATGCCCGGCATGGAGCAGTACGACAAGCTCGATGTCGAGGACGTCTACCTCGCGAAGGGCGCGACCTCATTTCGGCTGCCCATGGTCTACGGCGAGCACGACTACCAGCTGCGCGAGGAGTTCATCCTGAGGCGCGTGAGGTCAGGGCGAACCCGCATCCCGTTCGGGTCCGGCCAGTGGCTGACATGCCGAGGTTATGTGCGTGACATTGCGCGCGGCGTCCACCTGGCGCTGCAAACCCCCGCCGCCGCGGGACACGTGATGAACCTGTGCGAGGACCGCACCTACTCGATGCGGATGTGGTCGAGGATGATCCTCGACGCGGCGGGATCGAGCGCCGAGCTCGTGCAGGTGCCCGAGGATCTCCTCCCCGAGGACCTCAAGCCCACCGGCACGATGACCCAGCACATCTTGGCAAGCGCTCGCAAGGCCAGGACGATGCTCGGTTGGACGACGTCCGATCCGCACGAATCGCTACGCACCACCGTGTCGTGGCACCTTGCGAATCCGCCCGACGACGCTGGGGCGGACTTCGCTCCGGACGACCTGGCGCTGGCTCACGTGGGCGGCTGACAGCAGGTCGCCCGATCTGCGCCGCCCTTTCCAGCGGCCCACCGCGCGTAAGCTTCCTCCCACATGACCCGGCGCTATCGGCCGTTCGATCCTTTCCAGAGCGGAGGCCCGTTCGCGCCGGGACGAGAGATCCGCATCCCTCGACCGCCGCGCCGCTTCTGGATCGGCGCAGGGCTTTTCGGCGTGGCGATCCTCATCTTCATCTTCGCCAGCCCGATCGTCTGGTTCTTCACCGAGCTCCAGTGGTACGACTCGCTCGGCTACAAGGACGTCTTCACCACGCGGCTCGTGCTCGAGACGGTGTTGTTCGTCGGCAGCTTCGCCCTTGCCTTCGTTTACATGGTCGCCAATGTGCTGATCGCGCTGCGGGTCCGTTCCGGGCCCGGCCTTCGCGCAGTGGGGATCCGGAAATCGAGCATCCGCAGCGCGACGGGCGGCGTCGGCCTGGTGGCGGCCGCGGTGGTGGCGCTCATCCTCTCCGGCGGTGCCCAGTCCCAGTGGCAGAGCCTGGCGCTGTTCCAGCACGCGTCCCCCACTGGAATCACCGACCCGGTGCTGGGCCAGGACATCTCCTTTTACCTGCTGACACTTCCCTTCCTCCACTCGATCGCCAACTGGGCGCTGGGGCTTGGATTCCTGGCCGCCCTTCTGATCGCGGCCCTCTACTCTTGGCGCGGCGACACATTCGCATTCAACTTCAGCCCGCTGGCCATCGCACACCTGTCGGGCCTGCTCGCGGTCTTCGCTCTCGCGCTCTCGGCGTGGATCTGGCTGGGCCGCTACGACCTGCTTTACGCGCACAACAGCAGTGTGGTGTGGGGCGCGGCGTACACGGACGTCAACGCCCGACTCCCGCTCTACACGTTCCAGGGAGGGGCTGGCATCGTGCTGGCGGGAGCGCTGGCCGTGAACGCGTGGATCCGCCGGTTCTGGCTCCCCGTCGCGGCCGCGGGCGTATGGGTGGCGATGCTGATCGTTGGCCAGGCCTACCCCGCGATCATCCAGGGCTTCTTCGTCACCCCGAGCGCGCAGACGTACGAGCTCCCCTACATCACTCGCCAGCTCGCCGGCACCCGCGCCGCCTACGGCCTCTCCAACGTGACGGTGAGCAATTTCACCGGCGACCAGCCGCTGACAGCCCAGGACGTTCAGAACGACCAGGTCACGGTCAACAACCTGCGCCTTTGGGACTACGCGCCGCTCATGGACACGTACCAGCAGCAGCAGACGATCCGGACCTACTACACGTTCTTCGACATCGACATCGACCGCTACATCCTCTCCGGCGTGTACAAGCAGCTGGAGATCAGCGCCCGCGAGTTTAACTTCAGCAATCTCCAGGCGTCGGCCCAACAGTGGGTCAACGAGCACCTCGTGTACACCCATGGTTACGGGGTCGCCGCGAGCCCTGTGAATGCGGTGGTCGGCGAGGGTCTACCCGACTACGTGGTGGGCAACATCCCTCCCACAGGTTCGCTCACCGTGACGCAGCCGGCGATCTATTTCGGCGAGCTGACCAATACCTACGTGCTCGCGCACTCCAACACCAAGGAGTTCGACTATCCCTCGGGCAGCCAGGACGTGTTCACCACATACACCGGCACGCACGGGGTGCCCATGACCCCGCTCAACAAGGCCCTGTGGTCGTTGAAGCTAGGCGACTTCAACCTCCTGGTATCCAGCCAGGTGACCGATCAGACGCTCATGCTCTACCGGCGCAACATTGTCGCTCGCGCCTCGGAGATGGCGCCGTTCCTCACTTTCGACCAGGACCCTTACATCGTCGTGGTCAACGGCAAGCTGTACTGGATTCTCGACGCGTACACGACCGGGTCGACCTATCCCTATTCACAAACGCAGACCTTCCAGCCCAATGGCAACAACTCCAACGACATCAATTACGTCCGCAACTCCGTCAAGGTCGTGATCGACGCGTATGAGGGCACCACCGACTTCTACATCATCGACCCGAAGGACCCCATCATCCGGGCCTATGCAGCCACCTTCCCGAACTTGTTCAAGCCGATCTCCAGCATGCCGGCCGGTTTGCGCGCGCATCTACGGGTACCCGAAGACCTTTTCAACATCCAGGTCCAGACCTACGCCACGTACCACATCACCGACCCGAAGGTCTTCTTCTCCCGCGAGGACGTCTGGGACGTCCCGACCGCTCAGACGTCGCCCGGAGGCGCTGCGGCGCCGGTGCAGCCCTACTACGTGCTCTTCCGCCTGCCGGGTGAGCAGAACCCCGAGTTCCTCTTGATCATGCCCTTCACGCCGCTCGGCAAGCAAAACATGGTCTCGTGGCTGGCGGTTCGCAACGACGGCGCGAACTACGGCCAGTACGTGTCTTACGTGCTGCCCAAAGACAAGGTGATCTTCGGCCCTCAGCAGGTCGCCAACCGCATCAACGAGAACACTCAGATCTCCACGGACTTCACCCTGTTCCATCAGGCCGGCTCGCAGGTGCAGCAAGGCAACCTGCTCGTGGTTCCGATCGGCAACTCGTTCCTGTATTTCGAGCCGATCTACCTCAGGGCCAACCAGGCAACGAGCCTTCCTGAGCTCAAGAAGGTGATCCTTGCCGACCAGTCGCAGGTCGTCTACACGGACACTCTCCAGGAGGCGATCGACCAGCTGGTCGGCACGAACACGGGTCCGCCGACAACGAACCAGCCTCCTGTCACGATCACTCCCGCCGTGGTCGTGCAGATCACCGACCTCGTCACGCAGGCCAATCAGCACTACACGGCGGCGTACCAGGCGCTCGCGTCGGGCGACCTTGCGACGTTCGCGTCTGAGATGAAGACCGTCGGGCAGCTGCTCACGCAGCTGCAGGCCCTGACTGGCACCAGCTCCTCGCCCGTCTTGACCTCGCCGTCGCCGCGCGCGACGGCCACTCCGAGTCCCTAGCGGACCGTACCAGCCAGATCTGGAGCGTCCGACGTCCCAGACGGCCGGGCGCCCTGCGGGCGCTGATGC
>JBAUTF010000373.1:0-7371 GCA_049582065.1 Candidatus Dormiibacterota bacterium
GTGCGGCGACGTGCGCGACGACTGCTGCCTGGCCAGCAGCATATGCGGCATGCCGGGCTGCCCCGCGCAGGCGTCTTCCCGCGGCCATTGCATGGCCGCCTGCCGAGCGAGCCTGGGTCATCGTGACCTCGCCACGCGCCCAGGCGCGGGCATGCTCGATCGCCCGGCGCGGTCGCGGGTCCTCAGGCCGAGCCGACTCGAAGAGGTCAAGAACGTGCTCCGCGCACAATGCCGCCCAAAGAGCGAGGAGCTGATGATCCGAATCGGTGAGGGTTCCACCACGGCGGATCGTCACGAAACGAGGGTCGCGGTCTTTCGGGAGGATCACACCCAGCAGCCATTCTGCTCGCATCTGCCCAACGCCTTACACGATGCCCTGCCCTTCATTCTCGCCACTTGAACGAAGCTAGGGGTTTCCACAGCCGTTCCAACCCCGCGCGCAACGTCTTCCCAAACGGTCGACACGAGATCAAGATCGGCCGTTCTCGGCGCTCAGTAACGTCTTGGTCGGGCGGGCGAGATTCGAACTCGCGGTCTCCTGGTCCCAAACCGGAGACTAGGGCCTACCGTATTCGACTCGATCTTAGCGTGAGACGCCGAAATGGGAGCAAGTCTCTTAACTCGTCTGGCCGGTTATGCCAAGCGGATACCCAACCCGTTGCGCGCGTTGTCCGCGAAGATCGCGGCTCGCGCCTCTCGATCCTGCACCGCGCCCTCGACGTCGGCGATCGTGGCCGGAATGAAATGAGAGCCACCCTTCGTGTCGAAGGGAGTATCCGTCCCAAACAGAACGTGATCGGTCCCGAAGAAATCGACCACGCACTCAACGCAGTGCCACGAACCGAACATGTGCGCACGACGGTCGAGTTAGGCTATCCTATGCTTCGTGCTAGGCGACCCGATAAATGACTTTACGGGAGCCTAGCCCAATGGTCGAGGCGGCTCGCCAGAGCGCGTTCACTCGAGCGCAGCAGGACTACCTTAAGGCCCTGTACAACCTGCACGGCGACCTGCAGCTGGTGCCGACCCGAGACCTGGCCCACAAACTCGGAGTCTCTTCCCCCTCGGTAAGCGAAATGGTCACGCGCCTCACCGCCCAAGGCTTGGTCGAGCACGACCGGAACCGTGGCCAGCAGCTTACGCGCGAGGGTCGGAAGGTCGCCCTCGAGCTCGTGCGGCACCACCGGCTCCTCGAGATGTTCTTGGTCCAGGTGCTCGGCTACAGCTGGGATGAAGTGCACGAAGAGGCCGAGCGAATGGAGCATGTCATCTCGGAGCGGATGGAGGAGCGGATCTTCGAACTGCTCGGACGTCCGGAGCTCGATCCACACGGGCATGCCATCCCAAGTGTGAAGGGAAAAGTTCGGTTGGTCAGCGAGCGCCCACTCACCGAAAGCCGCCTCGGCGAAAGGGTGGTCGTGCAGGGCGTGTCGGACGACGACCCCGGCCGGCTGCGCGAGCTGGAGCGCCGCGGCCTACTGCCCGGCACGCGGATCGACATCGTGGAGGAAAGCAAGTTCGAGGGACCTATCGAGGTCCGCATCAAAGGCCGGCTTGTGAGCATCCCGCTCGGTCTGGCCCGCGCCATTTTCGTCGAAGAGGTTCGTGAGAGTGGCCGTTAAGGCAGTCAGGACATTACTCCCCCCCGGCGAGAGGCAGGTGGTCGGCGTCGAGGACGCGCTCCCAGGCGAAGCGCGCGTCCTCTGGGCCGCTGAGCGTTCTCTCAGCGGCGAACGTCGCGGGCTGCGCGCGGTCCTGCCGTTCCTGGGCCCGGCCTTTATCGCCGCGGTGGCCTACATCGACCCCGGCAACTTCGCCACCAATATGGCGGGCGGCTCGCAGTTCGGCTACATGCTGCTGTGGGTCGTCCTGGCGGCCAACCTGATGGCCATGCTCATCCAGTCGATGAGTGCCAAGCTCGGCATTGCGACCGGAAGCAGCTTGCCCGAGGTCTGCCGCGACCGCTTTCCACGCCCGGTCGTCATCTTCCTGTGGATCCAAGCGGAGCTGATGGCGATGGCGACCGACCTCGCCGAGTTCGTTGGCGCGGCGCTCGGCATCAACCTCGTCTTCGGCATTCCGCTTTTCATTGCCGGACTGCTGACCGGCGTCCTCGCGTTCGGGATCCTCGGCCTGCAGGCGTGGGGTTTTCGGCGCCTGGAAGCGGCGATTGCCGGGCTGGTCGGCGTGATCGTCGTCGCGTTCGGCCTCGAGGTCTTGCGCGGCAACCCTTCATGGTCCGGGATCCTGGGCGGCACCTTCGTCCCGCGGCTCGACGGCAGCGCGTCGATTCTGCTGGCGGTCGGCATCCTCGGCGCGACCGTGATGCCACACGTCATTTACCTCCACTCCGCGCTCACCCAAAAGCGCATCGTCGGCGCTAACCCGGGCGCGAGACGCAAGATCTTCAAGTTCGAGCTGATCGACTGCATGATCGCGATGGGGATCGCTGGTGTCATCAACATGGCGATGCTGACGATGGCGGCCTCAGTTTTCCACGCTCGCGGCCTTTTCAATGTCGGCACCGACCTGTACCAGGTGTTCGCCGGACTCGACCACTATGTCGGCGCCCATAGCGGACTCGTTTTCGGAATCGCCTTGCTCGCCTCCGGCGTTTCGTCCTCGTCGGTTGGTACCCTCGCCGGACAGGTGGTGATGCAGGGCTTCATCCACCGCAAGATCTCGATCTTCCTACGCCGGGCGATCACGATGGTGCCCGCCATGATCGTGATTGGGATCCACCTCGACCCGTCGCGGACCCTCGTCCTGAGCCAGGTCGTCCTTTCGTTCGGAATCCCATTCGCGCTGATCCCGCTTGTGATGTTCTGTCGCAACCCGAAGCTGATGGGCAACCTGGTCAACCATCGCGTCACGAACTGGGCCGCCTATGGCGTCGCGGGAGTGATCATCGTGCTCAACATATTTCTCCTCTACCAGACCTTCGTCCCGACCGCCTAAGATCCGTTCCGTTTCGCTCTGGTCGGCGTCTTCTCGCCGTCACCGGTAATGCCGGCCAAGCTCCACGACCGGAAGTCGCTTCGGTCGGGAATGTACCGGCTATGGCGCGACGCCGCTACGTTGCTGTAGTGGTCGACCCTTTGCTCGCCTCCGTGGCTTCTTTGGCCTCACCTCGGATCCACCACACCAAAGCCAATGCTGCCAGCGGGTCCGCCCACCATAGCCCGAAGAACTGGTTCAGCAGTAGACCCGCCAGCGCCACCGCAGCCATGTACAGACAGACCATTGAGCAAGCCGCGTCTCCCCGAAGGGCGGGGCTTCCCAAGCGATCGGCGAGAGCCAACCGCCAACGCCAAAGGACGGCCATGATCAGAAGCGACGCAATCGTCAGCCCGATACCGAGAGGCGAGGCCACTGGCTCGAAGCGGAACACCAAGGCGACCCCGGCCGAAAGCACGATGTAGGCGATCAGGCCGTACAAGGCGAGGCCGACGAGCTTAGTCGCGCTGAGCTCCCCCCCGGTCAGCGAGCCTCGTTCATCACTTTCTGTTCGCTGGATAAGCCGGCGAAGGACAACCACCGACGAGAACAATTCGATGCCACTGTCTGCCCCAAATGCAGTGAGCGCCACCGAATGTGCCGCGATCCCCGGCCCCGATGGCTACAGCCCCCTCTATGACCATCCAACTAACCGTGATCCACTGGGCCGCGCGGGCCTGTTGGAGGAGAGTTCGCGCTGGGCGAACCTGCACAGGCACGCGCTGAAGGTAGCATCCCCGCTCGAGCGGCCTGTCTAATAGGCAACCTTCTCAAGAGGTCCCAAGCCGCCTGTGTCCCTCCTGTACTCAATCGCCGAGCTCTTGGTCTCCTTTTGTGTCCTGCTGTGTCCTCCTAGTTCCGCGAGTCTGTGACACGGCCGTGACACGGCGAGGCATCCATCGGGACGACGACAACACGCGCGCCGTTCTCCACGTTGATCAGATTCCCGTGCCGGAGTGAAGTCACGGGTCCGGACTCGTCGCGCGGCCACCGTTACGGAAGCAAGGGCGGGGTGGCCGCTGGATCGTCAGAGGGCCATTCAAAGCCGCCGTGCTGTTGTATCGGCTAGCTCATCCTTCGACGAGCAGCTCGTCGACAGAGACTCGCGCTAGGCGGACTTCCTCGCGCGCACATTCTTGCGCATCACAAGCTTGCTCGTGCCCAGCGTACTCCAGCGTCCTCGGCGAGACCAGCATCCCCTGGCGATCCAGACGGAAGTGCTCGTATGCGGCGAGGATCGGCGGCTGCCGCCGCGCTGGGCTCGGAACACCGCCGGGAAGAACGCTGACTGCCTGGTTCACCCTGTGCATATTTCCCCACCATGAGACTGGTAGGCAATGCCCCAAGTCTCTTAACTCGGCAGGTTCCAGGGGTTTTCCACAGCCGTTCCAACCCCGCGCCCAGTGCGTTCCAATCCGGCCAAAACAAGATCGAAATCGGCTGTTTTCAGCGCTCAGAAACATGATGGTCGGGCGGGCGAGATTCGAACTCGCGGTCTCCTGGTCCCAAACCAGGCGCTTTACCGAGCTAAGCTACCGCCCGCCTTCCGGAACTCGGCTGTCTCGCCCCTCGAATTGATCGTCAGATCGCGCGGGGATGAAAGGCGCGCTAATTGTATTCGGCGAGCGGACCGCCTCCGCCTCGACGGCGCGGTCAGCCGCCGGTCTGGTGCTGGTCGTGCTCCGATGGCGAATGAGATGGCGGCGGCCCGCCACCGACGTACTTGTCGTTGACCTGCACGGTCTCCTCGCCGGGGGCCTGGTCGCTGGTCACGGCTCGCTTGCTGGTGGCAAGCGCCCTGGGCTGATGCCGGCGCCGGCTGCCCTTGATGCGCCCCGTCACCGGTGGTTGCTGTGCTCCTGCATTTCTCATCTCCTCAATGACGCGCGGGCTTTGATGAATTGCACTCGTGGGGTCGACGAGAGCCGATCAAGTCGAGAGTTCGGCCTGGTGCGTAACGGCTTCAACGGCCGCCGCCAGCCCATCTGAATGCCCGTTCGACGCCGGGTCCGGCGCACTTTTGGCTCGGCTCGACTCGACCCAGGTGGCGATGATCTCTCCGAGCTGCGCCATCTTCACCGGCTTGCTGACATACGCGTCCATGCCGGCCGCGATGCACCTCTCGAGGTCTCCCTTCATGGCGCTTGCCGTCATGGCGATGATCGGGGTATGCCGGGCGGAGCCCTCTCGAAGCCTGATCGCTGCAGTCGCTTCAAAGCCGTCCATCTCGGGCAATACGCAGTCCATCAGGATCGCGGCGTACTCGTGCTCCGCCGATGCGGATACCGCCTCGATGCCGTTGCTCGCGAGGTCAGCCCGGTACCCGAGCTTTCGCAGCATGGTGGTCGAAACTCTCTGATTCACGGGATTGTCGTCTACCACCAGCAGCAGCGGTCCGGAACCTGTGACCGCGACAGGCACCGGATGCGCTGCGGCCTGCGGAAGCGGGGCGGTAGGCGCGCGCCCGCTCGCGATCGTCAGGCATTCGCGCAGGGCGGCGATCTTCACGGGTTTGGTCAGGAACGCGTCGACCACCTCATCCTGCGCCCCGACGCGCCGAGTCACGGGGGACATGAGGACGGTGATGAGGCCGGCAAGAGCCGGCTTGCGGCGGATCATTCGAGCGATTGCGAATCCATCGAGATCCGGCATCCTGGAATCCAGCAGGACGACGTTGTAGGGCTTGCCGGCGGCCGCCGCTTCGGTCAGAAGCGCGAGGGCGTCCATCCCGAGTCCGCCGCCTTGGACTTCGACGTGCCACCGCCGCATCGCCTCCTCGAGGACCTGGCGATTCGTGGTGCTGCCGTCGACGAGGAGGACGCGCAAGCCCTTCAAGTCGCCGACCGGTGCGGTGGGCTCGGGGTAACCTATACCGCTTTCCCCGAACACGCAGGTGAAGTAGAACTCGCTGCCTTTACCGGGCTCGCTCCGAACGCCGATCTCGCCGCCCATCAGCCGGACCAGCTGGCGGGAGATGGCCAGGCCAAGCCCGCTGCCCCCGACCTTGCGCGCGGTCGAAGCGTCTGCCTGGGCAAATTTCTCGAACAGTCGCTTCTGCGTCGCCTCGTCGATCCCGGCGCCGGTGTCCGACACCTCGAACTCGATGCGCCTGCCGAGCGCGGCGCCGGCCGCAGGTTGGACGCTGACGACAATCTCGCCTCGATCGGTGAACTTGACGGCGTTGCTGACCAGGTTGAGGATCACCTGGCGAAGCCGCATGGGATCGCCGCGCACCCATTCGGGGACTCCCGGGTTGATCGCCACGACAAGCTCAATCCCCTTGTCCTGCGCGTGCCGGGCCATCAGCTCCGCGACCTCTTCGACCACCAACCGGAGCTTGAAATCGATCGCCTCGATCTCCAGCTTCCCGGCTTCGACCTTGGAGATGTCGAGGATGTCGTTGATGATCGTCATGAGCGCGACACCCGACCGGCTGATCGCCTCGGCATAGCCCGCCTGCTCCTGGTCCAGCGCCGTGGCTCGGAGCAGCTCCACCATCCCGAGCAAGCCGGACATCGGAGTCCTGATCTCATGGCTCATGCTCGCCAGAAACTCCGACTTGAGGCGCGTTGCTTCGAGCGCCTCACTCCGGGCCACCTTCAGCTCCTCCTCCGCCGCTCGCCGAGCGGTCAGGTCGCTGACCATCGCAAGTGAGCCCGCCGGCTTGCCGGCGGCGTCGAGCATTGGCGTGGCTCCCACCAGGGCCCACAAGATTGAACCGTCCTTGCGTACGAACGCGGTCTCGTATGTTTCTGATCGGCCCCAGAGCCGGTCCTGCATGCGCGCGTTCTGGAGCTCACGAATGTCGGCAGGTGCCAGGTCCAGGGCGCGCCTTCCGATGAGCTCGGAGGCCTGGTAGCCGAGCATCTCCAGCATCCGGTCGTTCATGAACTGGTTGCGCCCAAGGTCATCGGTCGTCCACACACCCTCGTTGGCGGTCTGGACGATCATCTTGAAGACCTCGGCTTCCCGCCGCCCGACGCCGGCCAGCTCGGCGCGCCGGACGAACATAGAGGCGATCAACACCCCCGCGATCCCCACACCCATGGCTCCGAACGTGCCCAGGCTCAAGGCAAAGTTGGCCCCGAACGCTCCCGCCTGGCCCGCCTCGAAGACGGTGAACCCCAGCAGAAACGGTATCGAGATGGAGATCAGCCCGAAACGGCGCACGAACCTGGCCCCGCCGTCGGGCCCGGCCACAGCCTTGAAGATCACGTGCTGGGGCCGAGACGCGATCACTGCGATGGATAGAAGGATCAGGGTGATGCCCGTGCTGACCGCCATCTGGCTGGCACCCGCGATGCCGGCCAGCTGGCCGACCCTGAACAGGTCGCCGATGAGAGCCAGAAGGGCGACGGTCGCCACTGTCCAGGC
>JBAUTF010000374.1:0-2817 GCA_049582065.1 Candidatus Dormiibacterota bacterium
GTTACGGCCTCGACTACGCCGGCCTGTATCGCGAGCTCCCTCACATTTATTCGCTGACCTGAGCCTGGATCGACCGGCCGCGCGGAGCAGATTCGCGCTGGGACGAGCTCAGCCGCAGGCGCCGCGAGCACCGGATCGGGGCGCACCAGCCTGGTGCGCGAGAACCGGAGCACAAGCGGCAACGCACGGATGAGCCGTCCCAGTAGCGAAGATGCCCGCGGGGATCGGCGGATTCAGGCCAAGCGCCCGGAAGTCATCGCGGATCCCGGCGCGATGCTGGCTGCGTCGCGGCGGTGGCACGGCGAGGGCAGGACGATCGGCCTGGTCCCGACCATGGGTGCGCTGCACGCCGGCCACCTGAGCCTGGTCGCGCTCGCCTGCCGCGAGAACGCGATCGCGGTCGTGAGCATCTTCGTCAACCCGATCCAGTTCGGGCCGGGCGAGGACTTCGAGCGCTACCCGCAAGACCCGGAGCACGATGCCCTGCTCCTCGGCCAGGCCGGCATCGACGCGATCTACAGGCCGTCCGCCGCCGCGATGTACCCCCCGGGGGCAGCCACAAGGGTGCGCGTGCAGGGAGTCTCCGAGCCCCTGGAAGGCGCCGCCCGGCCGGGCCATTTCGAAGGGGTCGCCACTGTCGTTGCGAAGCTGTTGGCGGCCGTCCAACCCGACCGCGTGTACTTCGGCCAGAAGGATGCCCAGCAGGTGGCCGTGGTCCAGCGGCTGGCCCGTGACCTGGACCTCGGGGTCGAGGTCAGGGTCGCGCCCACCGTCAGGGAGCCCGACGGCCTCGCCCTCAGCTCGCGGAACGCCTACCTCCGCCCGGCGGAGCGCCGGGCTGCCGCCTCGCTCAGCGCGGCGCTGCGCCAGGCGGCAGATGCTTACGTCGCCGGCGAGCGCCGCCCGGAGGCTCTCAGCGAAATCCTCCGAGCGCGGTTGGCGGCCGAGCCGCTGGCCCGGGTTGACTACGCCGAGGTCGTCGACCCCGCCACCTTCAGGCCGCCGGGCCGGCTTGCCGTGCTGGCGGTCTGGATCGGCAAGACCCGGTTGATCGACAACCACGATCTGTCCCAACCGTTTCCTGGATAACCGGGTTTCGTGCGTTACAATTGCAGTTCGTATTGGCGGAGGCCGTTATGACGACCAACACCACACCAATAATCTCTAGGGGGTACTTGCTTTGTCCAATGAGTCCGGTGCTGTCCTGACAGAACAGAAGGAGGCGACCGAACAGGACTCTTCAGCCCCGATGACCATGGAGGACTACCTCCACTTCGATGAGGAGTCCTTCAAGACGCCCAACCACGGGGACATCGTGGATGGGATCGTGGTCCGGGTCGACCCGGACGAAGTGCTGGTCGACATCGGCGCCAAGGCCGAGGGGGTCATCTCCAGTAAGGAGCTCGGACTCCGCGGTGACCTCGACTCGGTCGGGCTCGAGCCCGGCGACCAGATCAAGGTCTATGTGCTGCAGCCGGAAAACGAGGAGGGCAACGTCGTTCTCAGCCTTCGCCGCGCCAGGGCCGAGACGACGTGGCTGGTGGCCGCCGAGAAGCAGACGGACGGCTCGGTCATGGACGCCGATGTCCGCGAGCAGAACAAAGGCGGCCTGATCGTCAACATCCTCGGGCTGCGAGGCTTTTTGCCTTCCAGCCAGGTCGCGCGCGCTTACGCCGGCAGCCTGGAGTCGCTGGTGGGACAGCGGATCCCGGTCAAGATCCTGGAAGTCAACCGCAAGCGCAACCGGCTCATCGTCAGCCAGAAGGCCGCGGAGGACGAGGACCGCGCGCGAAAGCGCGAGGAGCTGTTCAGCCGTCTGGCGACGGGAACCACGGTCAAGGGCACCGTCTCGGGCATCACGAGCTACGGCGCTTTCGTCGACATCGGCGGGGCGGACGGCCTCATCCACATCTCGGAGCTCTCCTGGGACCGCGTGTCCAAGGTGACTGACGTCCTTCAGCTGGGCGACGAGGTCACCGTCAAGGTGATCAAGCTCGACCCGGAGCAGACGCGGATCTCGCTGTCGCTGCGCCAGCTGCAGCAGGACCCGTGGGAGAGGCTGGTCCAGTCGATGCCCATCGGCTCGATCGTGGAGGGCCAGGTCACCAAGACCAAGAAGTACGGCGCCTTCCTGCAGATCATGGCTGGCATCGAGGGCCTCCTCCACATCTCGGAGCTGTCGTGGGACCACGTCGAGCGGACCGAAGACGTGCTCAAGGTCGGCGAGAACCTTCAGGTCAAGGTGATTGGGATCGACACCGCCCGGCGGCGCATCTCGCTCAGCCTGAAGCAGCTGTCCGCTCCCCCGGCCAACATGGCGCCGTCGAGGTCGGAACAGCACTCCGACGAGTACGGCGACGTGGAGGACGAGGCCTAGCTACAACCTTTCGTAGCGGTCTCAGGCTCCCAGGGAGCCCAGGCGCTGCGCTGCCGGGGCGTAGAAGGGATCGATCGCCAGCGCCCTGCGGTATGCGTCGCCAGCCTGACTGGTGCGGCCGAGCTGCAGCAGGGCGTCGCCGAGCTCGACGTACAGGCTGGGCTCGGTCTCCCCGAGGTCGGCGGCCCGCTCCATCTCATTTACCCCAAGCGACCGATTGCCCTGCGCGACCAGCGCTTCGCCTAATGACCAGTGGTAGCGGGACTGGAGAGGGTCGACCCGGACCGACAGGTCCGCGCGGTTCTGGTAGTACCAGACATCGGCCAGGACCGGCATGGCCGCCAGCAGCACGGCGGCCAACCCCAGCGCCACGGCCAGGCCTGAGCGCCACCAGCTGGCGACCGTGGCCGCGGCGCGCGTCGCGACCGGCGGGCTCGGAG
>JBAUTF010000375.1:0-1874 GCA_049582065.1 Candidatus Dormiibacterota bacterium
TTGCCGCGCACCCGGGTCAGCCGATCGCAGCGGTTTCTCCGAAAGGTCATCGCAAGGAAATCCGGGAGCAGAAGAGTCCGGCAGGAGCCGGCACAACCACAACTACTCCCGGTACAAACTCTGGGACGGGCGTCCGTGAGCACAAAGGTCCGGCAGGAGCCGGTACAACCACAACTACTCCCGGTACAAACTCTGGGACAGGCGTCCGTGAGCACAAAGGTCCGGCGGGCGGCACGAGCACCGGCCCTGGCTCTACGCCGCAGTCGCGGAAGTTTCAGCCGACTGTTACCCGCCCGCCGACGCAGCCGATGACGCACGCCGCTCCCCCGCCGCCACCTCGACCCAAGGCTCCGCCTCCTCCTCCTCGGCAGCCGCCGCCGTCAAATAAGCCGAAGTGCCAACCTGGCCAAAAATGCCGATGATGAAGATTTCCCCGGTGTAGATACGCCGGGGAAAAAGCGTCAGCCTGGGAACGACAGAGCGGTCAAGAGGCTTTCATGAAAACCTGGCCGACGCTGCGCGCGATTGGCTCGGCGCTTTCGCTCGCCATCTTCTGTCCGAGCGCTGTCAGCTCCTTGATCTGTTCGTTCAGCATCTCGAGTTGCTTTCGGGCGTGCGACGTCCACAGCTCGACTAGATCAGACGGCGCCTTCGCGGTCGCGAGTTGGCGAGCAAACTCGAAGACTCCTTCGGTGTTCGCCTGAGCCATGTCGATCATTTTGAGATTATAGTCCCGCATGTTTTCGACCGTGGTCGGGTAGCTTTGTTCAACCGCTTGCGCAGATTGCTCTGCCGCCGCTTTACCTTTCGCAAGGGTCTCGTTGGCGATCGCCGCGCTCTAGTCCGCAAACTTCCTACGCTCACAGCACGCCGTCGGGGTTAATAAGCCGGTACGCACCGAGCTGGCGGCCTAACGCGAAAGGCGCGGGGCCGGCTGCGATGCTGAGTGCCTGAAGGTGCGGCTACAACACCGCTGGGTCGTGGATGTACGATCGAATTGCGCCAGAGCGAGAGGTCAAATAGGACGATTCTCTCACTGATCGGCTCCTCCGAACCGGCGCGAACCCGACTGGGTTACTGGCACACTTGGACGCGGGGATAAATCCAAGCGCCTCGATAACCGTCCCAATATGGCTGGCCCTGCGTCCAGAAGCACGCGGACGCGGGGTACGGCGCTAGGTATGGCGAGGGCGGCGGCGCATAGCGTGGGCTCGCAGCCGCGACTCCGAACAGCGTCCCTAGAGCCAAACCACCGAATAGGCCTGCGGCTATTCCTCCTCCGTCGCCAGCGTAAGCTGGGGACGAGATCGAGGCTAACGGCAGCGATGTCGTGAGCAGGAGAACGATGAAAATCTTGCGCAATAACGTCCCTCCCTAGGAGCCATCAGCAGCTCATCGAAAACATTATCCATCAATTTGTTAACGGTGCGTTTTCGGCAGCGGGCCCTACCATTTTTTTGCCAGAAGCTCCTTGAGCGCGGCGTTGTCGAGCGCCAGCGCACCGCGTTCGGCAATGCCGCGCAGCACGTCAAGCGTCATCGGATCGGCCCAATGCAGGTCCTCGAAAGCGAGCACAACCGGCTGAACCTTGGCGCCCGCCATGACCCAGTTGGTCAACGCCGCCAGTTGCCGACGCCGTAATTCCTCGGGCGCCAAGGTTAGCGTGCGGTCCTGCGGCAACGGAATGTCGAGGAGCGGCGCGAGCAACGCGGCGTTCGCCGAGCTTCTTGGCCACATGGCCGCCCATCTCGGTCACCGCCCGAGGCGGCATCGAGATAGGCGCCGACAATATCGCGCCACTCCTCGGCGTCGAGTTGCGCGGCAATGCCGGTCGAACCGACGAGATCGCAGAACATGACGGTGAGATAGCGGCG
>JBAUTF010000376.1:0-7047 GCA_049582065.1 Candidatus Dormiibacterota bacterium
CTCGCGAGGGAACTCGTGTGAGCGGTCCGGGTGCGGGACGAGAACGATCATCTCCGGCACGCCGCCTCCAGCCTCGCCGGCGCGAAGGAACTTGTTCGGCAGTGCGGGCGGCGAGATGACCTCGAGGCCGAGTAGGTCGCGATAGAAATGCAGCGCGGCATCGATGTCGCGCACCCACAGCACGATCTCGGCCAGCCCGGCCACGCGGGTCATGCCGCCACGGCCGCCACCATCGCCGCGAGGTTGATGTCCTTCGCGCGCGGTGGCACCGAGCATCCAGGCGCGAGCACCAGGCCTCGGCCTCCCGTCTCAGCGACCGCGCGGCGGGCTTCGGCCTCGACCTCGGGCGGCGGTCCGTAGAGGAGACTCGCGCGCTGCCCGAGGCCGCCCATCACGGCGCGGCCGACGATCTCCCGGCCCTCGGCGAGGGTCGGGTTGCCCTGGTTGTGGATCGACCAGCTGACCACCTGGACCGGAAGGTCGCGCGCGATTCCGAAGTTGAGCTTCGACCCGCACAGGTGCAGGACGTTGAACCAGGCCTCCTTGGGCAGGCGCTCGAGGACGCTCAGGTCGTAAGGCAGAACGAGCTCGCGATATACGGCTTCCCGCATGACGTCTCTCCCCGCGTAGCCCGAGATCGCGTAGAAGATCCCGGCCGCGCCCGCCTCGACCGAGCGCCGGCTGAAACCGGCCAACGCGTCGGCGATCTTGTCCAGCGCCGGGCGGACCAGCTCGGGGTGCTGGCGCAGCTCGCGCACCACGCGCGCTTGAGACTTGCCGACGAGATAGCCCCCCACGGTGATCGGGCTGAAAACGGTCTGGATCACAGGTACGTCGGGACCAAGCTCCTTGGCGACGAGCCCGATCGACTCGACCTGGTCGTCCAGCGCCCTCGGGTTGACGAGCCCCACGTCGCGCCACGATTCGAGGTCGGGCACGGCTTCGCGGATGAGCTGCGGCGCTCGCATCCGGTGGCCCGCCGGTTTGTACTCGGAGCCGAATGCCTCTGCGAAGCAGCTCGCGCGTGGCTGGAACTTGACGAAGTCCCAACCAAACTGGCGTGCGCGATCCACGGTGATTGCGGCCAGCGCCTCGGGCGACCACTCCTCCCTATAGGTGTGGCCCCATGCCCCGACCGGGGGCCTGTCCGCGACTCCCATCGCGATCGCCGCCTCGACCCGTTCCCTGCCTGTTATCGAGCGTGTCATCGATTCGAGTTTAAGCTGGACTCGATGGCCGACATCGAGACCGAGGCGGCGCGGCTGCGCGCCGCGGCGGAGGCAAAGCCGCTGAAGCTGCCGGTCAACCGTCGTGTAGACGAGAGCCATCACACGATCACCACGGATGGCCTTTCGGTCTGGTACACGATCCAGGTCTCGCGGCACAGCAGGATCCAGGAGGCGATATTCGAGCGCATGGATCGGATGCCATCCGACGAGGAGTGCCACCGGTGGCTCGACCTGCTGATCCTCGGCGCGCAGGCTGTCGAGGCGCCTGGCCTCCCGGACGCGATGACCCGCCGCTTCGAGGCATTCGAGCGCAGCCCCGACGGCGAGGCGCCGATCAGCTGATGTCGCTTCCGCAAGGGGTCGCCGAAGAGCTGCGCCGAATCGTGGGTCACGAGTCGGTGATCGACTCCGCGAACGACCTTCGAATCTTCGAGCGCGACGCGTCGATCGAGGGCGCCCTACCCGATGCGGTGGTGCTCGCGTCGACCACGCAGGACGTCAGCGACGTCATCAAGGTCGCGGCCCGGCACAGGATCCCCGTCGTCCCGCGCGGGGCCGGCACCGGGCTCTCGGGAGGCGCCGTCACCATTCGCGGGGGAATCGCGCTGCAGGTGTCGCGTATGCGCCGGATCGAAATCGACCCCGTCGCCCAGACCGCGCTGGTCGAACCCGGGGTGGTCAACAAGGAGCTCACGCTGGTCGCGGCGCGCCACGGCTTGTTCTACGCGCCGGACCCGTCCAGCCAGAACGCGTGCACGATCGGCGGCAACGCCGCCGAGAACTCGGGAGGCCCTCACTGCCTTTACTACGGCGTGACCACCAACCACGTCCTCGGCATGGAGGTCGTCTTCGCCGATGGCAGCATCCACTGGGTCAGCGGCGACTCCCCGGAGCGCGTCGGACTCGACCTGTGCGGCGTGCTGGTGGGCTCGGAGGGAACGCTGTGCGCGATCACGAAGATCAAGGTCCGGCTGCTGCACATCCCCCCCACAGTCGCCACGCTGCTCGCAGCCTTTCCCACCATCGAGGCCGCGAGCCAGGCGGTGTCGGCGGTCATCGCGCGCGGCATCGTCCCGGCCGCGCTGGAGATGATGGACCAGGTCACCGTCGGCGCGGTGGAGGCCCACTACCATGCGGGCTATCCAACCGGCGCGGGCGCGGTGCTCCTGGTCGAGGTCGACGGCATCTCCGAGTCGACTCGCGAGCTCATCGCCGCCATCCGCGACGTGCTCACCAAGAACGAGGGCTACGCGTTGCGCGAGGCCCAGACCCCCGCGGAGCGCGACCTGCTCTGGGCCGGGCGAAAGGGCGCGATCGGCGCGCTGGGCCGCATCAGACCGAACTACTACCTCCACGACGGGGTCGTGCCGCGCTCGCGACTGCCCCAGGTCCTGTCGGCCATCGGCGAGATCGGCGAGCACTACAAGCTTCCGGTGGCCAACGTCTTTCATGCCGGCGACGGGAACCTGCATCCGAACATCCTGTTCGACCTGCGCGAGACTGGGATCATGCACCAGGTCGAGGGCGCTGGCGAGGAGATGCTCCGCGCCGTGGTCGAGCTCGGCGGCGCCCTGTCCGGCGAGCACGGGATCGGGCTCGAAAAGTCGGCGTTCATGCCGTGGGTCTTCAGTCCGGACGACCTCGACTCCATGCACCGAGTGAAGGATGTGCTCGACCAGGACGGCATCCTGAACCCGGGCAAAATCTTCCCGGACCCTGCGCGCAAGTCGAGCCGCCTTGCGGGTCGCACCGGGGTCGCCATCGAGGCGAAATGGTGGTGAGCGCCGTCCCGGCAGTCGAGAGACCGTCGTCTGCCGAGGAGCTCGCCGGCCGTCTTCGCGAGGCGGCAGCCGCGCATGCCGCCGTCGTGCCTGTCGGTGGCGGACGTGCTCGAGGCATGGGGAACCCCGCCGATCGATGCGACGTCGAGCTGCACACCACAATGCTCGATCGCGTGCTCGAACACTCCCAGGCGGACATGGTGGTCAGCGCCGAAGCCGGCATCACACTCGAGGCGCTGCAGGAAGAGCTTGGTAAAGCCGGCCAGTTCCTTCCGCTCGACCCGTTCAATTCTCCAGGCCATACCATCGGGGGCCTGCTGGCCACCGGATGGACCGGGCCGCTACGCATGCGCTACGGCTCGCCCCGCGACTTCCTGATCGGCATCCGCGTCGCGCTGCCCGACGGCAAGCTCGCGAGTGCGGGCGGGCGGGTGGTGAAGAACGTCAGCGGCTACGACCTGATGAAATTGCACTACGGCGCCCTCGGCTCGCTCGGCGTGATCGTCGCGGCTTCGTTCAAGGTCTTTCCGCGACCGCTGCGCGACGCCACCGTCGAGATGACATTCGATTCTCGCGACGAGGCCTGGATCGCGGCGGCCCGCGCGCTTTCGATGCCGTTGACGCCTTCGGCGCTGGAGCTTTTCTCGGAGGGGCGTGTGCTCGCGCGCTTCACCGGCAGCCCCGACGCCGTCGATCGCACCACCGCCGACCTGGGCTGGAAGCAGGCGGCGTACTCGGCCTGGGTCGAGCACTCGCGACGCGCACCGGAGCGGTGGGCGCGCATCGCAGTGCCTCCTCCGGATCTGCGGCGCGTCCTCGACTCGCTGCCGGGCGGAGCTCAGTGGTGGGCGTCGCCTGGAGCGGGTGTGGCGCACTGGTCGGTTGCGACCGCCGCGGATAGTGTGCGCATAGCGCGGGCTGCCGCCGAAGCGGCGCACGGCACGCTGGTCTTGATGGCGGCGCCCCCCGGTCTCGTGCGCGAGGTCGGCGCCTGGGGCACTCCGCCCGCGACCCTCGACATCATGCGGCGGCTCAAGCGGGCCTTCGACCCTGACGGCATCCTCAACCCGGGGAGATTCGTGGTTTGACGACCACTCCTTTCGGCCGCCTGAGCGACGACGACCTTGCCACCTGCGTGCACTGCGGCCTGTGCCTCGACGCGTGTCCAACTTTTCGCACCACCGGCCTCGAAACGGAATCTCCGCGCGGGCGCATCTACCTGATGACGCAGTGGAAGCGCGGCTCGATGCCTTTCGACGAAGGCCAGGTGCGCCATATCGACCTCTGCCTCGGCTGCCGGACCTGTGAGGCGGTCTGCCCTTCGGGAGTGCCCTACGGGCGGATCATCGAGGCGGGCCGCGCCGACGTCGAAGACCTGCGACGACCTTCGTTCAAGCGAAAGGCCAGCCGCTTTGCGCTGCGTCACCTCCTGGCCCACCCGGGCCGCCTACGCGCGGCGGGGTCCGCGACGCGAGCCGCGCAGGCGTTGCGGCTCACATCCACGCTGAGGTCCGGGCGGCAGCTGCCGCTCATGCGGGCGCAGTTCCGGCCGCCTTCCGGCAACATCGCGCCCGCCATCGGCGTGCGCAAGCACCGGGTGGCGTTCCTGGTCGGATGTGTGATGCCGATCCTCTACCCGCAGTCGCACCGCGCCGCGGTTACGCTCCTGCAGCTCGCAGGATGCGAGGTGTGGTTCCCCCCCGGCGAGCGATGCTGCGGCGCGCTGTTTGCGCACAACGGGGACCTGGAAGGGGCGGAGCGCTTGCGGGACGCGAACACGCGGACCTATGAGCAGCAGAGCTTCGATGCGCTCGTGGTCGACTCGGCTGGCTGCGGGGCTCACCTCAAGGACTTCTACCCCGAGCTGCGCGGCCGCGTGAAGGACCTCACGGAGTGGCTCGCGGAGGTCGGCCTGCCTGAGGCGAAGCGCGAGGTCAGAATGCGCGTGAGCTACCAGGACGCATGCCATCTCGCGCATGCACAGCGCATTCGCAAGCCGCCGCGAGACCTGATCCAAGCGGTGCCCGGCGTGGACCTGGTGGAGATGCGCCATCCCGACATCTGCTGTGGCGCGGCGGGCCTGTACAGCACGCTTGAACCCGCCATGTCCAGCCGCATCCTCAACGAGAAGCTGGACGACCTGCTGGAGACGGGGGTCGACACCGTGGTCGCCGCCAACCCCGGCTGCCAGATGCAGCTCGAGTCAGGCCTTCGCTCGAGACGCTCGAGCATGAAGGTCGAGCACGTGGCCGAGCTCCTGCTGCGAGCCTACTGAGGCAATCTCCTCCCCACTCGTGGGGAGGTGTCGGCGCAGCCGACGGAGGGGAGGATCTTCTTGCTCAGAGCTTCAGCTTAGGCAGCACCGCCGTCTTGGTCACGTCGACCTCGACACGCGCCACCGCCAGCGTGACATTGTCCGGAGCGCCGAGCTCGCGGCACCGCTCGATGACGCGTTCCGCCCCCCGATCGAGGTTCCCGTCCTTCAGCAGTAGGCGACCCATCTCCTCCACCGATACGCCCGCCGTCTCAACGCCGTCGCTGCAAAGCACGATCGCGTCGCCTTCTTCCAGCTTCATCTTGTCGGTGAAGGACTGGATCTGCTCCCACACGCCGATCGCGCGGGTGAGGCGGTGCTTGAGCGGATGCGTGGCGGCCTCCTCCGGTTTGATCACCCCGAGCCGCACCTGCTCCGCCGGCCACGAATGGTCCTGGGAGATGAGCCTGGCGTCCCCGTCGCGAAAAAGGTAGGCGGGGCTGTCACCGACGTTCAACAGGCCTAGCTCCCCGTTGCGGATCGCCGCGACGACCATCGTGCTCCCCATCCCCGCCCAGTCGGGGTTGTCGCGCGCTGCCTCGAAGACTGCGCGGTTGGCCTCCTTGCACGCGCGCCTCAAGCGCTCGACGTCCGGCCCTTCCTGGCCGTCCTCGGAAAGGATCTTGGTCAGCGTCTTGACCGCGATCGAGCTCGCCTGCTGCCCGGCCGCATGGCCGCCCATCCCGTCGCACACGACGAGCAGCGTGTCGAGGCCGCCCTTGTTGCGCCAGACGACGACCGAGTCCTCGTTCTCCTCACGCTCGAGACCGGGGTCGGTGGCCCACGCGATCCGTAGCCGCATCAGTAGTGAACGGACGGCTCGTGGTGGCGGGTCACTATCCTCCGAGAATCGAGAAACACTAGGCTCCGAGAATCGAGAACTGGACCGCGTTCTGCCCGATGGTCACGCGGTCGCCGTGGTTGAGCTGCTTCTCCTGGACGGGCTCACCGTTGACCAACGTGCCGTTGGTGCTGCCGAGGTCGACGATCCAGAACTGGTCGCCGCGGCGCTCGAGGCGGGCGTGATGTCCGCTGGTCGCAGGGTCTCGCAGGATGACGTCGTTGTCGGGAGAGCGGCCCAGGCGAAGGGCGTGATCGCCGGCGCGGTGGCTGTGCCCCGCGTCAGGCCCTGACTCGATGGTCAGCTCGCTCTTCGCGCCCGCGCCCGGGATCACTTCGGCGGGAGCTTCCTGCTGGCCGATGGCCATCGTCTCGGCCACTGCCGGCGGCGTGGCCGGGGGCGGCTGCCAGGCGGGCATCAAGGTGGTCGACTCGGGCTGAGCCGCCGTTTCGGGGCCGATCATCATGGTGGCCGCAACGTCCGGTTGGGCCGGCGCCTCAGCCTCGGCGGGCGCGGCGGCGGACTGCGGTCCTGCGGCACGGTCGGAATCGGTCGCCGACGGTTCCTGTGGCTCGGCCGCCGGAGGCGCTTCCTCCGCCGGCGCGGCGGGTGGCGCCTCGGGGGCGGACCAAGCCGCCGCAGCTGGAGGTGGACCCCATGCAGGTGTCGGTGCGGGCTCGTCGGCGGGCGGGGCCGCCGCGCCTGGCGCCGACCACGATGGAGCGGGAGGAGCTGCGGGCTCTTCGGTTTTCGGGACATCCCAGGATGGAGCCGCCGGTTCGTTCCACGCCGGCGTCGGGGATGCCGACGAAGCCGCCGCGGCATCCCACGCAGGCGCGACGGTCGGCTGCGCCCGCTGGCTGCCCGCGGCCGGGGCTCCCC
>JBAUTF010000377.1:0-5234 GCA_049582065.1 Candidatus Dormiibacterota bacterium
GTGTAGAAGTATGAGGAGGCCTGGCGCAGGTCTCCGACGACGTACAAGACAAACGGTACCGGTCCGCCTGCCAGGTTTTCGGAGAAGGCCGCCGTCGAGACCGTGAACAGCTTTCCGCCGGTTGTCAGCACTCCTAAGGATCCGCCACCCGCCAGAACCCAGGCCTGGATCGCACCGAACACGACCGAGGGCGCAAACAGCCACAGCAGCCCTCCGGGGATAAGGCTGCGGCCGCGCCACCTTTTGGGAGCGAACAATCTTTCCGAAGCCACCATCGCCAGGATGGGAATCAGGACGCAGATGTAGAACTGGTACTTGGTGACGAGCAGGGCGCCGAGGGCAAGGCCGAGAGAAGCGATCCAGCGTCCGCTGAACGACGCGCGGCGCGCCCTGAGCGCCAGGTACATGCACAGCGTCACCAGCGTGAAGCTGAGGTTGTCGGGCTGAATGTAAGAGGAGACGAAGGAAGTCAGCGGAAAGAAGCCCACGATGGCGGTCAGCGTCAGTGCGAGCGCCGGTTTGACCCTCATTTCGCGGGCCACCCCATAGGTCAGGACGAGGGTGATGGCCAGCAGAAGGACAGACAGGATTCGGGCGGCGAAGAATGTGCCGACCAGGCCGAGGTGCAAGGGTGCAAGAGCACCGATCCACGCGGCCAAGAGGGCGTAGTACCCGAAGGGATACAGCGAGATGATCAGGGGGTTCCTGCTTGGCGCGGAGCCTACTGCGGGCGCATTTCGGTCCAACTCGGCGTAGTAGGTCTTCTGGCCGTAATCCGGCGCCATGCCGATTGACGATTCGAATATGACGTTGAGAAAGCCAGTCCGTTGGACCAGGTAATTGGTGTCGGTTTGCGCGAAGGCGAAGTAAGCGGACTCAGACGGCCTATCGCGCAGGTTCAGGAGACCATGCGCGCTGTAGATGGAGAGCGCGTAATCGAGATGCAACGGCTCATCCGGTGCTTGAAAGATCGGGACCAGGAAGGCCCAGTACAGCGAAAGCAGTGATGCTCCGACCACGATCGAGCCGAGAACCACGCGCTGCAAGGTGATGATGGAGGTGATGGCTCGCCATCGGGTCATCTGATCTATGACCCCACGGCGGCACGATCCGTCCCGAGGCGCAGCTTGCGGCCGATCTTCTGGCGGTAGGGGAATGGCTGCATCCAGCGGGCGATGTCCCGGGAAGATACTCGCCTGCGCGCGCGTAGGAACCGCCGGCGTCGGAAGCTCGCGGGAACGTGGCGGATGACGTCGATAATCCCGAGCGGCGCAGTAGGCGATTCGAGCGCGAACTGAACACCTGTCAGCACGGTGAACACAGCGACGCTCGGTACTCGGAGGAGTCCTTGCGGCCAGAGATCGTTGTTCGCCACCAGCAGCAGTCGGTTCTTGAGGATGTGGCGCAGTATGAATGGGGAGCGCCGGGCGCCGGTCGCGCTGCGGTGATGCCAGGCCACCGCCGGCTCGTACCAGGCCTTCCATCCCAGCCACCGCATGCGCCAGTCGAGGTCAACGTCTTCGATGTAGGCGAAGAAGCGCTCGTCGAAGGGCCCGGCTGGTCCGTCAGCGACCTCGCGGAGCATCGTCATGCGATACAGCGGGGCGGCGCCGGTGACGCCGAACACTTCTTCGGACCGCTCCCACTGGCCGGAATCCTCTAAGCCTTCGCCGCGGTTGGCTGCCCAGCCGTTGCGATACAGGATGTGCCCGGTGCTGTCCACGATCGCCGCCAAGCCGTCCGCGCGGGGACGGAGCAGCTTGCCGGTCACCGCACCGATCATGGGATCGCGTTCGCCGGCCGCGACCAGCCTGGCGACGTAGTCCGGCTCGAACTCGACGTCGAGGTTGGCCAGGAGGAGCCAGCTGCCCTTCGCCGCGGCCACCGCCTGGTTTGCCGCTGCAGCGAATCCAAGGTTGCGCGCGTTGCTGATGACGGTGAGGCCTGGGTCCTCGGCCTTCAAACGCTCGAGGGAGCCGTCGGTGGAGGCGTTGTCGACGATGATGCGGTCCTGGACGGGATGCGTCTGGCGGAGGATGCTGCGCAGGCACTCGACCACAAGATCTCCACCGTTCCAGTTGAGGATGGCGGCGCTGACCGCCTCAGCCAACTTCCGCCTTCGCCGCGCGCGTGCCCGCCCAGGCGAGTCCCAAGAAGGTCCAGAACTCGAGCGCGAGGTCGTTCTTGAAGTAAGGCACATCGACCAGGCCGTGGACGATGATGGCGGCCATCGCGAGCACGATGCCGAGCTGAATCGCACGCCACGCGACCGGACCGGATTTCCAGCCCGTCCACGAAACGCGGAACGCCTGCACCAGAAGCCAGGCGAAGCTCGCCAGGCCGGCGAGGCCGGTCTCGGTCCACATGTTGAGCACGATGTTGTGTGGGTAGATCAGGTTCTCCTCATAGACTCCGCCGCGATAGGCCTGGATGGTTCGCGCGAACCCGAACATCCCGCTTCCGAAGATCGGGTGGTCCCGCAGCATTCGCAGCGTCGCCTGCCACAGGTCCAGCCGGGACACGAACGTGTTATTCGGATCCTTGAGGTTGAACTCATGCGCGAGGCGTGAAGCGATCGCGGGGACCCGCGTCATAGCCACCCCGACAACAACGACACCCGGCAGCAGGTACCAGCGATACCGGTTGACGATCGCGAGGATGAGCGCGATCACGGCCAGGGCTAAATAACCGCCCCGCGACAGGCTGAGAGCAGTGGCGCCGAGAGCGATCACCAGGAACGCGCCGCTGAGCGGCCTGACCCACCGTTCGCGGTCGTAAAGGAAGAGGCAAGCGGCAATGCCGATGAGAGGCACCAGGTAGAGCGCCACGGCATTCGGCGTGTTGTAGATCACAACTGGCGGGGGCAGCGCCGTGTTGAGGGTGTGATGGCGGACCGCGTTCAGGATCACGACCGCGTTCGCGATGCCGGCAACCGCTCCCCCCAGCGCGAGACCGGCCAGGACCAGCTTGCCGCGCTTCGGGGTGTCCAGCACGTTGCCGAGGACGACGAAGAAGGCGATGGGCTCGACGAGGTACGCCCGGTACAGACCCAGGCCGGCAACGTGCTCAGGCGAGACCAGCACGCTGACGGCGCCCGCCACGAGGAACACCGCGGCCGGGATGGTGAACGGAGACCGCCACTCGAGCCGGTGCTTTCCCCGATACGTCTCGACCGCAAAAGCTGCAATGGTCAAAAGGATCGCGGCCTCGAGCACGGTCGAAGGCAGCGGACCTATGTGCCAACGGATGACATAAGCCGGCGCCAGTGCGCAGGTGCCCACAGCCAGCCCGGTCGCGATCGGAAATGGAGCTCGCGCGGTCAATGACTGCTCCAGGGGCTCAGTAGGCATTCTTGTGGGTGAACACGCGAAACAGTGTGATCAGGATGATCTTCAGGTCGAAGGCAAGGGACCAGTTCTCGATGTAATACAGGTCGTAAATCAGGCGCTCTTCCACCGCAGTCTGGCCGCGGAGATCGTTGACCTGAGCCCAGCCGGTCAGGCCTGGCCGGACGAGGTGGCGGTCTGCATATCGCTCGAGCCTCGACTTGAAATCCTCAACAAAGACAGGCCTCTCGGGGCGGGGCCCGACCAGGCTCATCTCGCCCACGAACACGTTCCACAGCTGGGGGAGCTCGTCCAGGCTGAACCTGCGCAGGACCTGACCGATCCATGTGCGGCGGGGGTCTTTGCTTGTCGCCCACACCGGTCCTGTTTCAGCCTCGGCGTTTGCGCGCATGGTTCGAAATTTGTGCATCACCATCGTCCGTTCATCGAGGCCGGTTCGTTCCTGGTGAATGAGGATCGGTCCAGACGAGCTGAGCTTGACCAATAAAGCGATCAGGACGAGCACCGGCGAGATGATGATCATGCCCAACCCGGCGACGACAAGGTCGAGCGCGCGCTTGGATGTCGCCTTGGCGGCGTCGACGTCCAGCCCATGACGGAACTGCAACAGAGGTATGCCATCGAGCTGGTCCCCGGTCACGCGGCTGGTCATGATCTCGAGCATGCTGGGCACGATCCGGAAGTCGGTGCGGCATTCGCGGCACGAATCCACCAGCTGAAGGATGTCGCCCTGGCTCATGTGGGTGGCGGCCACGAACACGAGATTGACGCCGCGATCGGTGATTATCTGGCGCAGGTCGTGCGACTTGCCGAGAACGTCGGTTCCGCCGAACGCGACGCCTGTCTCGAGGTCGTCTGCAATCACCCCGACGACCTGGTATCCGTAATCAGGGAACATGCGAATCCGCTGCAAGATGAGATCGGCGGCCGCGCCGGAACCAACGACGACGACCCGATCGATGCCCTCGCCTTGTCTCCACGAGCGAGCCCGTACGCGCCGCAGCCCGTACCGGGCGAGCAGTATGAGGATCGTTGCGGCGAAGACCCAGTACACGAATGTGAGCCTGGAGTAGGTGAACTGACCGTCGCGGTAAAGGCCGATCATCGCGAAGACCACCACCGCCGCCACCGTCATCGCTTTGACGACGGAGAACAGCTCGTCGACGAACTGGGTTCCGCGCTGAAGGCGGTAGACGTCCATGAACATGAACACGGTTATGACGGTGATGGCGACCACCGGGCTCACAAGTAGGTAGCGGACTGGCGCGGGCTCCTCGCCGCCCGGGATGTACTTCGGGTACACGTGAAAACGAACCCAGTAGGCCATGCCGAAAGCCAGGACTGCCATCACGGCATCGCTCGGCAACGCTGGAACCAACGAGCGCCACTGCTTCCTCATGGCGACGGTGACTCCGGCACCTGGCGCCCGTGACTCACGACGTGAATCCTAGCGGCGGGGCCCGATACGACCTTGCCGGCGCCGACGACCGGTGAGCGCAGCACTACAATTCCGGCCTGGATGATCGCAGGCCTCAAAGTCGGTGTGGTCATCCCGGCCTACAAAGAAGCCGCCTCGCTGGAACAGCTCCTGCCTCGAATCCCAAGCGACCTCTGCGATCTCGAATCGTGGTCAGCGATGGGTCTACTGCCGCGACCTCCGAGGCGGCGCGGAGGCTGGGCGCCACGGTGATCGACCTCGCGCAGCGCGGCGGCCCGGGCCCAGCCATTCGGGACGGCCTGGACCTTCTGCGAGCAAAGGGATTCGACATCGTGGCGGTCATGGCCTCAAACGGCAAGCACGACCCGACGCAGCTGCCCGACTTGATCCAGCCGCTGGCCAACGATAACTTCGATCTGGTGAGAGGTTCGCGGCACCTGGAGGGTGGG
>JBAUTF010000378.1:0-4026 GCA_049582065.1 Candidatus Dormiibacterota bacterium
CATGTACAGCCGGCTCATCGAGGTCTGCGAGCAGGTCAACGCGGAGCGAGATGTCCGTGCCATGGTGCTGACGGGCGCCGGGGGCAAGGCCTTCGTCGCGGGCACTGACATCGCCCAGTTCCGCTCGTTCACGACCGCCCAGCACGCCCTGGACTATGAGGCGCGGGGCAACCAGGTGATGACGACGCTCGAGTCCGTCCGGGTGCCGACCATTGCCGCCATCGCCGGTTCGTGCACCGGCGCCGGGGCAGCCATCGCGGCATGCTGCGACATCCGCATCGCCACGCCGTCGGCCCGCTACGGGTTTCCCATCGCGCGCACGCTCGGCAACTGCCTGTCGATGCCCAATTACGCGAGGGTTGCGGCGCTCGTCGGCTTTGCCCGTTTGAAGGACCTGATCATGCGCGCTCGCCTGATGGACGCGAAGGAGATGCTCGCCTGCGGGATGCTCTCCGAGCTGACGGCGGACGAGGAGTCGTTGCCGGACCGCGCGCAAGCGTTGGCCGAGGAGGTCGCCGCCAACGCGCCGTTGACGCTGTGGGCGACCAAGGAGGCGCTGCGCCGCGTGCGAGACCAGCTCATCCCACAGGGCGCCGACTCAGACCTGATCGTGGCCTGCTACACCTCGAAAGACTTCCACGAGGGCGTCGAGTCGTTCCTGGCCAAACGCAAACCCAACTGGACCGGCGAGTAGAAACGCCCTCCGTCGCGTGGAGGTCCCGCCGCCGTCCTGAGGGACGCGATCGTGGCCGCGGGCCTGGCGCCGGCGGTGCAGCTGCTGGCCTGACCGCCAGCGCGGATCGGGTCCTAATGCCCTTGACACGATGACGCGCCGCGGCGTAAGGTGGGCGCCAGAAACGGTACGTACGAGTACTAAAGCGTTATCCAGGCCAACCGCCGGTTGTGAATCAAGGAGTCAAGGGAGCACCAGATGGTTTCGTTTGAGCTGACCGACGAGCAACGCGAGATCCGCGACTGGGTCCACAGCTTCGCCGAGAAGGAGATCCGCCCCGTCGCCCACGAGTACGACGAGAAAGAGGAGTTTCCCTGGCCGGTGGTCAAAAAGGCCGCCGAGGTGGGTCTCTACGGCGTCGATTTCCTCCAGCAGACGTTCGGCGACAGCACCGGGATCATGCCCGCGCTCGTCGCCGAGGAGCTGACCTGGGGCTGCGCCGGCATCGCGCTGGCCATCCAGGGCACCGGGCTTCCCATCGCCGCCATCTTCTCGCAGGGCACGCCTGAGCAGATCGCGACCTGGATCCCGGCGTGCTACGGCACCGTCGACAAGCCGGCGCTCGGAGCATTTGCGGTGACGGAGCCCGATGCTGGTTCCGACGTATCGTCGATGAAGACGCGCGCGATACGCAAGAACGGCGACTGGGTCATCAACGGCCAGAAGGTCTTCATCACCAACGGCGGCATCGCGGACGTGCACGTCGTGGTCGCCGCGGTCGAGCCGGACCTCGGCACGCGCGGCCAGGCGAGCTTCGTGATCGGCCCGGGGAACAAGGGCCTTCGCATGGGCAAGAAGGAAAAGAAGATGGGCATCCGGGCCTCGCACACGGCCGAGGTGCTGCTCGAGGACTGCACCATCCCGGCCGAGAACGTGCTGGGCGGCATCGAGAAGCTGGAGGCGAGGCTGAAGCGCGCTCGCGAGGGCACCTCGCAGCGTGCGTCGGGCGCCCTCAAGACTTTCGAGCTGTCGCGTCCGATCGTAGGAGCACAGGCGCTGGGCATCGCACGCGCCGCCTTCGAGTTCGCTCTCCAGTACGCGAAAGAGCGCAAACAGTTCGGCCGCCCGCTGATCGAGAACCAGGCGATCGCGTTCATGCTCGCCGACATGGCCACCGAGATCGAGGCCACCCGAGCCCTCATCTGGCGCGCGCTCTGGGAAGGTCGCAGCGGTGGAGAGTTCAAAAAGGCGGAGGGCTCGATGGCCAAGCTGAAGGCCGGCGAGGTCGCGGTCAAGGTGACGGAGCAGGCGATCCAGATCTGCGGCGGATACGGTTACATCCGCGACTTCCCGGTCGAGAAGTGGCATCGCGACGCCAAGATCTACACGCTGTTCGAGGGGACGAGCGAGATCCAGCGCCTGGTCATCTCTCGAGCTCTCGCCAGGGACTAGGTGGCGGCAGCGGCGAGCGCGGCGGTCCAGCAGCGACGTGACGCGCGGGTCGAAAAGCGCCATCGCCGGTTGGCCGAATCCGCGCTGACGCTCTTTGCGACACGGGGCTACAACGTCACCTCCGTCGACGACATCGTCGCCGGAGCGAGGGCATCCAAGTCGGCTTTCTACGAGTTCTTCGAGTCCAAGGAGCACTGCTTCCGCGACCTGCTGACCCACGAAGGCGGCGCGCTGATCCACGACGTGCTGGCCAGCGCCGCCTCGGGTCACGACCACCACGAAAGGCTGAGGCTGGGAATCACGACCTTCGTTTATTCGTGCTTCGAGCGCTCTTCGGTTGCCCGCCTGTTGATCGTCGAGTCGGTCGGCCTCAGCGCCGGGGTCGACCAGGTGCGCCATGACCTCCAGGGGCAGTTTGCCGGCGCGGTGGCCGAGGAGGTGCGCCACGCCATGGGTCACGACCCGTTCTATGCCGACAAGGACCCGCAGGTCTTCGGGCGAGCCGTGGTGGGAGCCGTCAGCGACGCGGTCGGCTATTTCCTGACTCACCCGGGATACGACGCCGAAGCCCTCGCCGAGAGCCTCTGCCGCATTTTCGCCCCGTAGCAGACGGAGCTCAGCCGTGTCAAACCTGGCCCGGGTCCGCCGAATGTTCGACCACGACCCCGGCGCGTACCACCGCGGCATGTCGTCGCGCTTCAGCGAGTGGATGCTTGGCGACGGGCGCAAGAAGGTGGGGGAGACCGTGCGGGGACGGGTGCTCGACATCGGCTTTGGGACCGGGCTGAGCCTGCCCCACTACCCGGCCGCGGTCGAGGTGACCGGGATCGACGCCAGCCTCGGGATGCTTCGGTTTGCACGCTCGGAGTCGGCCAAGTCGGGCCGGCATGCTTTGTTGGTAGAGATGGACGCGGAGCGCCTGGCGTTTGCCGACCGCACGTTCGATTCGGTCGCCTTCAACCTGTGCCTGTGCACGATCGGCGATCCGGAGCGCGCGGTGCGCGAGGCGATCCGCGTCGCCAAGCCGGGCGCGCCGGTGGTCTTCCTGGAGCACGTGCGCAGCCACCTGCTGCCGGTGGCGGCCGTCCAGGAGGTCTTCAACCCGCTCCTGGTCGCGCTCCAGGCCGACCACTTCAACCGTCGCACGGCAGACACCGCCCGTCGCGCCGGAGTGGAGATCGTTTCCATCGACCGCTGGTTCGCCGGAATCTTCAACCTGATCGTGGGGCGCGCCCCGGAGGGCGATCGACCCTGACCGGGCGGGCCTCTCGGCACTTGACCCCGAACAAGCGTTCGGCTACTATCAGGGTGCGAACATGCGTACTTTGAGCACCCAGGTCAAGTTGCGGCGGTTGATCCGGCTCTTCGGTGAAGCCGTCGACCGCCTGGTGTCCGAGCCCTTGGAGCGCCAGATGGCCTCGGCCGTCGGCGCCAGGCTCCAGGATCTGGCTGCCCAGGTCCGTGAAGCCTGGGAGAGCGAGAGCTTCAGCGGGCCTCTGGCGGCGCCACTGGGACGCTACGTCCGCGATCAGCTGCGCATCGTGGAGCTCGCGATCGCCGGCCTGCCGCAGACGGGTGCCGACCTCGAGCTGCTCCGGCGCGACTTCGAAGGGGCGGCGCTGCCGCTGGAAGTCTTCCTGCGAGGCCTGGACACCGCGCCGGCGCTTCAGCGCTCAGCCTAGCGAGCGACGACCACTCAGAGCTCGAAGCCGGTCACTCCCACCCGGTTCCGGCTTATGCAGCTGTTAACGGTCATTATCAGCAGCATCCTGAGACGCGAGGCCGAGTGCCGCCAGCTCCCTCGCCTCCCCGTCAGGCCAGACCGAGCGCCTTTTGCAGCTGGTGGCGGGTGATGCGACCCTCGGCGATCACGCGACCGTCGAGGAGGACGACGGGAACCC
>JBAUTF010000379.1:0-7341 GCA_049582065.1 Candidatus Dormiibacterota bacterium
CGGCGAGATGCTGGGCGTCGCGGGGCTCAACCGCGAAGCACCGGGCACCGCCGAGCTGCACTACTGGATCCGGTCTGACCGTGCCGGGCGCGGATTGGCGACCGAGGCGTGCCGCCGGCTCATCGACTGGGCGCGCGCGTCCCTGGGGCTGCGGACGCTGACCTTGTGGGCAGGGCGGGAAAACCACGCGAGCCGGCGGGTCGCGGAGAAGCTGGGCTTTGCGCATCTCGGGCCACTTGGTTGGCGACCTGACGGCGGCCTTGGGGACTTCGCCGCCGAGAGCTATGAGCTGCGGCTCGATCGTCAGGCCGGCGGCGAGTCCAGGGGCTGAGCGGCCAGCGGGGTCACCGGGACTCCGGACAGCTTCTTGCTCTTCAGGTAGGTCCGCGCCAGCACTGAGTAGCTCTCGCGAAGGGCCAGGTCGGGGTCGAGCCCCAGGCTCCGCGCCAGCTCGGGCAGGATGGCCACCGGGCCTTCGAGCTCGACAAACCAACCGAACTCCAGGACGTCGAGCGTGGCGGCCACGCCGTCGAGCATCCACATCGTGCGGCGCTTGGGATAAGACCATGCGACCTGGAAGCCGAGCTGGGTTAGCAGGTCGAGCGTCGCGTGCGCGTCCGAAACCGCAATCTCGGTCTCCTCTCGGATCTTGACACGGCCCTCGAACCGCGCGGGACCCTTGGCGGTCAGATAGCCGCGTGGGCCGCCGTCGAGGACCCGGAGGCGCAGCGTCGTCTGTCGCGTGGATTTGCCGGGGCCGTTGAGGCGGTAGTTCTCCTCGCGGTAGCTGCCTTCCAGATGAGCGCCTCGCTGACGCAGCATCGCGCGGAGCTTGGCGTGTTCGCGCGGCCCGGAGACGCGGAACTTCAGCTCGGACTCGATGCTCCGATCACGGAGCGGGCGACGCTTTCGCGGCCGGGCCACAGTGGATCGAGGGTAGCGCTAAGCGGCGTTCGGTTTCTTGATCCGATACAGGGAGCTGACCACCGCGGTGCATTCGTCCTCGACGTAGTCGAGACCGCCCGCTTCGGCGATGCGCCTGGCCTCCTCGGATCGAATGTCGAGCTGGAGCCACAGAGCCCTGGCGCCCACGGCGACGGCCTGCCGCGCGATTTCGGGCACGTCCACCGCGGGCCTGAAGACATCGACCAGGTCTATCTTCTCGGGGACGTCCAGCAGCGAGCGGTAAACGCGCTCGCCGAACAGTTCCTCGGCGAAGGGGTTGATCGGGATGACGCGAAAGCCGCGGCGCTGCAGCCCGAACGGGACCGAACCACCGGCCTTGTCCGGGTCACGCGATGCGCCGACCACGGCGATCGTCCTCGCCCTTTCGAGCACTTCGTGCGAGCTTCGTCCCACCCCAACGCCAAGCGTGGCGCGCGGCCGGTTATTCCTCTGCGAGCGGGCTAGGCTGCTTCGGTCTTGGCCACCGAGATGGGCTCGAGGGCGAACCCGAGCACCTCTTCAACCCTACCCGCGAGATGGAAGGTCATCGACTCGCGCACGCTCTGAGGCACGTCGTCGAGGTCCTTCTCGTTGCGCTTGGGGAGGATGACCTCTTTCAAGCCCATGCGGTGAGCGGCGAGCACCTTCTGCTTGACTCCGCCGATCGGCAGGACCAGACCCTGCAGCGTCACCTCGCCGGTCATGCCGACAGTGCTTCGCACGGGCCGTCCGGTGAGCAGGCTCACTATCGCAGTGGTCATCGTGACGCCGGCCGACGGGCCGTCCTTCGGCACCGCGCCCTCGGGCACGTGAATGTGGAAGGACTTGTTTGCGTCGGCATCGTCGATCTTCAGCTCGTGTGCGTGTGAGCGGACGAAGGACAGCGCGATCTGCGCGGACTCCTTCATCACGTCGCCGAGCTGCCCGGTCAGGATCAGTGTGCTGCCATGACCGTTTCCTTCTGTCGCGGTCGCCTCTACGAACAGGACGTCGCCGCCCGTGCCGGTGACGGCAAGGCCCGTGGCGACGCCCGCCACGGCGGTGCGCTCCGCGACCTCGTTGTCAAACTTCGGCTTGCCGAGGAACTCTCGGACGCGGTCGGGGGTGATCGCGACGGGCGGGGCGAGCTCGGCCTTGGCGATCTTGGTCGCCACCTTGCGCGTGATCTTGCCCAGCTCGCGCTCGAGGTTGCGCACGCCGGCCTCACGGGTGTGGTCGGTGATGACCTTCATGATCGCGTCGTCCGACACGGTGACCTCTTCGGGTTTCAGCCCGACCTGCTTGACCTGGCGTGGCAGCAGGTGGTCGCGCGCGATGGCGACCTTCTCCTGCTCGGTGTAGCCGTCGAGGCGGATCAGCTCCATGCGGTCCAGCAGCGGCGCGGGGATCGTCTCCGAGACGTTGGCCGTGGGGATGAAGAGCACCTCGGAGAGGTCGAGGTCGACCTCCAGGTAGTGGTCTCGGAAGGTGTGGTTCTGCGCGGGGTCGAGCACCTCGAGCAGGGCCGCCGACGGGTCGCCCCGCCAGTCGCTGCCGACCTTGTCAATCTCATCCAGCATGATGACCGGGTTCTTGGTCCCGGCATCTTTCAGGGCGCGCACGATGCGGCCGGGCAGGGCGCCGACATACGTGCGGCGGTGGCCGCGGATGTCGGCTTCGTCGCGGATGCCGCCCAGCGAAACGCGGGTGAACTTGCGCCCGAGCGCTCTGGCGACCGACTCGCCGAGCGACGTCTTGCCGACCCCGGGGGGGCCGACCAGCGTGATGATCGCGCCTGAGCCGCGCCCGCCCAGCACCCCGAGCCCGCGCTCGTTGCGCAGCTTGCGCACAGCGAGGAACTCGATGATGCGGTCCTTGACGTCAGCGAGGCCGGTGTGGTCCTCGTCGAGGATGCGGCGCGCCTCGCCCAGGTCGAAGTTGTCTTCCGACCGCACGTTCCAGGGGATGTCGAGCATCCAGTCCAGGTAGGTGCGGATCCAGCCGTACTCGGGGTTCTGCTCGCTGGTGCGCTCCAGGCGGTCCAGCTCCCGGTTGACCTCGGTCAGCACGGTCTCGGGCATGACGGCCTTGGCCACCCTGTCGCGGTAGGTGGACACGACGTCGCTCTGCCCTTCGTTGAGCTGCTTCTTGATCGCCTCGAGCTGCTGGCGGAGGAGGAACTCGCGCTGGGTCTTCTCCATGCCTTCGGCGACATCTGAGCGGATCTTCTCCTTGAGGGAGGCGTCGGCGAGGATGCCTTTGGTCCAGACGATCAGCCGCGCCAGGCGCTGCTCCAGGTCGACGGTCTCGAGGACCTCTAGCTTCTGCTCGAGGGAAAGGTCGGGCGAGTAGCCGGCCAGGTCGGCCAGGTGGCCGGGGGTCTTGGCGGCGCGAAGGAACTGGACGACCTGCGGGACGCCCCGCGACTCGACCAGGTTCTCGAGCTGGGCTCTGTACTCGCGGGAGAGCTCGATCGACGCCTCGGTGGGCGGCTCCGGGTCCAGGATGGGGTCCGCCTTCACCCACAGGGCGCCGCCGATGTCCGCCTGGCCGCTGCCCAGGCGGGCGCGGTACTCGCCGCGGATGATGAAGGCCTCGGCGCCTGTCGGCAGATCCGCCGATTCGCCCAGGCGGCCGACGGTGCCGATCGCCCCGAACTTGCCCTCGATGCGCGGCACCAGGAGGATCATCCGGCTGCCCTGGCGGGCGGCCTCGATGGCGGCCTTCTGGTCGTCGCCCTCGACCGCGAGGGTGACCGTCATGTGGGGGAGGACGACCACGTCGTCCATCGGAAGGACGGGCAGGAGCTCTGACTTTGGTGTTGCCATCTGTATGGAGAACGTTTACCCAGGAAAAGCAATTCCCAATCGCCTTCCCGTCAGGGGGACGGTGGCGCTGCCTGAAGGGCACCGCCGGAGATCAGACCCGGGCGCTGGTCCCCGAACCGGACCCGCGGCGGGAGAGCGCGTCGATCGTCACCGCGGCCAGGAGCACCAGGCCGGTGACGATGAAGATCCTCTGGACGTCGAGGCCCTGGAGGTACATGCCGTTGTAGATGCCACCGATCACGAGGCCGCCCAGCACCCCGTGGATCGCCTTGCCCCGGCCCCCGAACAGGCTGGTGCCGCCGATGACGGCGGCGGCGACCGCGAAGAGGACGTACTGGCCGCCCTGCACGTTGTTCGACATGCCGCCGATGTACGACGCGTACAGCAGCATGCCGATGCCCGCCGTAAAGGAGCAGAGAGCGAAGGCGACGGTGCGAACGAGCGCCAGGTTGATGCCGGCCCGGCGAGCGGCCTCCGGGTTGCCGCCGATCGCGTACACGTACCGTCCGTACTTCGTGCGCTCGAGGAGGATGGTCCAGGCGGCGAGCACGGCCAGGACGATGGGCACGACCTCGGGCACTCCCTCCAGGGTGCCGAGGTTGGCGCGGTTGACGTTGGAGATGGCGACCACCGTGATGCCGGCGGCCGCGACCGCCGCGATCTTGATCAGGGTCAGGCTCACCGGCGGGGCGACCAGGCCGCTGCGGCGCCGCCGGCTGTCACTGAACCAGAAGACGGCTCCCAGGCCGATCACGATCACCGCCATGCCGATCCAGCTGACGGTCGGGTCGATGCTGCCGGACATCAGGTTGTACAGGACCTTGACGTTGTCGCTCTGGGCGCCGAGGTTCGGATAGCCCGAGAAAGGACCGAGCAGCAGCAGGATCAGCATCACTCCGTTGAAGATCAAGAAGCCGGCCAGGGTGACGATGAAGGAAGGTATCCCGAGGCGGGTGATGATGGTGCCCTGGACGGCTCCGACCGCTGCGCAGAAGGCGAGCGCCGCGAGGATCGCGGCCCACCAGGGCCAGTTGGTGGTCACAGGCTGGACCAGCTGCACTGCTATGACGGCGCCGCACGCCCCGACGTAGCCGATCGACAGGTCGATCTCGCCGAGGAGCAGCGCGAACGTCTCCGCCATGGCCAGCACCATGAACACGGCGCTTTGCTCAAAGAGGTAAACCAGGTTGCCCGCCGACAGGAACACGTGGCCTGGGCTGATCGCCTGGAACACGACGATGATGGCGACCATTCCGAGGACGACCGGGAGGACGCCGCTCTGGCCGGCCCTGGCACGGGCCACCCACGCTCGCGCGTATTCGCCCAGCGACTGGGCGACCAGCTCCGGCGGCATCTCGGCCTGCGCCGCCCCGACCGCCGCGGTCGGATCGGGAGGAAGCTCGGGCGCCTCAGCTCTCGCCACGCTTGCCCTCCGCGGACTTCCGGCTCAGCTTTCCGGTCGTCATGTACTCGACCACGTCCTGGCGGTCGAAGTCGGACGTGTTGCCCTGCACCACCATCCGACCCAGGTAGAGCACGGCGAGCCGGTCCGCGACCTCGAAGACGTCGTTCAGGTTGTGCGAGATGACCATGACCGCGAGCCCGTGGTCACGCAGCGTGCGCACGAGGTCCAGGACCATCTTGGTCTGGTTGACGCCCAGGGCGGCGGTCGGCTCGTCGAGCATGACGAGCTTGGAGTTCCACATCACCGCTTTCGCCACAGCCACTGACTGGCGCTGCCCACCGGAAAGCGAGGCCACCGGCTGGCGGATCGACCTCACGGTCGTGACCCGCAGGCCGGCCAGGGTCTTGGCGGCCAAGCGCTCCATCTCGTCCTCGTCCAGCAGGTTGCGCCGCAACCGCTCACGCCCGAGGAACATGTTCTGGACGATGTCCAGGTTGTCGCACAGCGCGAGGTCCTGGTAGACGGTCTCGATGCCCAGCCGGGCTGCGTCGCGGGCATGCCGGATGTGGACCGGGTGACCCTCCCAGAAGACCTGGCCGTGGTCCGCCTGGTAGACGCCGGCGATGCACTTGGTGAGGACGGACTTGCCGGCGCCGTTGTCGCCGCAGAGCGCCGTCACATGGCCGGCCGGCAGGTCGAGATCGACCTCGTAGAGCGCTTGCACCGGGCCGAAGTGCTTGTCCAGGCCGCGCACCTTGAGCAGGGGTTCTGTGGCGGCGGGCGAGTCGGCAATCGGGTGCGCCACTCAGTACATTCTGCGCTTAGAGAAGTAGATGCCGCCGCGCACTTCGCACGGCGGCATCGGAATGACTTTCTAGGAGATGCCGGCGGCGGTGCAGACGGCTGCGGTCACTGCCTGGCAGAGCGTTGCCTTGTCGACGAAGTTGTCCTGGATCACGGTCGTGGCCATGTTGGCCGAGGTGACCCAGATCGGGGTCAGCAGCGACGCGGGCTGCTGCGTCCCGGTGACGCCTGACGGCGGCGTCGTGGTCGAGTTGACGAGCGCGGTCGGCGGGGTCAGCCCTGCGCGCAGGATCGTCGCGAGCGCGACGGCGTCCTGGGCCTCGAGGTAGACGGCCTTGTAGACCGAGCCGCACTGATAGCCGGTGAGGATGTTCTCCATGCCCTGGAGAGTGGCGTCCTGCCCGGTGGTCGGGATCGTCTTGGGCTTGACGCCCTTGGCCTTCAGCACGTTGATGACCGCGTTGCCCAACCCGTCGTTCGCCTCGATGGTGGCGTTGATCTCGGGGTGCGCGGTGTACTGCTGCTGGAAGATGGTCTGGCCGGTGGTGTTGTTCCAGTCGGTCGCGACCTGGTCACCTACGAGGGTGAAGCTGCCATTGGTCTTGCCCGCGGTCTGGGGGGTCGTCGTGTCGCCCCAGACGATCTGGTTGTAACCCTGGGCGAACGAAACGGCGTTCGGGTCGGAGTTCTCGCCGCCGTTCAGCGTGAAGACCTTCGGGTTGGAGACGTTCCAAGCCGTCACGCAGTCCTTGAAGCCCTGGCCGATGAGCTTTCCGACCTGCACGTTGTCGAAGCTCACGTAGTAGGTGTTGGTCCCGGTGAAGGTGGCGCGGTCGTAGCTGATGAGCTTGACGCCCTTCGACGCCGCGAGCGCCTGGATCTGTGAGCCGACGGTGCTGTTGAGCGGGTCCATCACGAGTACGGTCGCGCCCTGCGTGATGTCAGCCTGGGCCTGCGCCAGCTCGGTCGCTTCGTTGCCCTGGGCGTTGTCGATCTTGAACTGGGAAGAGGTGTAACCGGCCATCGTGAAGGCCTTGGTCAGGTACGGCTGGTCGAAGTTGACGTAACGGGTGGACGACGTCGTGTCCGGAAGGAGCACGCCGACCAGGCCTTTCCCGGCCGAGGTCAAGCTGGTCAGTGTGGCCATCGGCGTGAAGTTGACGTCGAACGACGTAACGCTGAGGCCGGACGGTACCGAGACGCCCGGCGAGTTTGACGACGTGCCTCCGCCGCCACCACAAGCCATGAGGGCGAGCCCCACGACCATGAAGGCGGGTACGACCTTGACTAATCTCATGCGCACTACCTCTCAGATTCGCTTTCCTGCAGCCTTCTTCCCGGTGTTTCGCGGCCCGGGGCGAGAGTGCGCCGGCAGCAGGT
>JBAUTF010000380.1:0-3236 GCA_049582065.1 Candidatus Dormiibacterota bacterium
GTGTTTTGCTGCCGATGCGCTACTGTACGGTCAGGGTCAGGGGTGAAGCGGAATGTTGCAGCCCAGCCCCCGCAGTTCCCGTAACGGTCACGGTGTACTGGCCCGACGGAGTTCCGGGGTTGCCCCCACCACCGCCGCCACCGCCGCCATTATTGCCGCCACCACTGCTGCAGGCCATCTGGAAGACCACTCCGCTAAGCACCAGGAGGACCAGGCAGACGCCCAGCATCTTCCTGCGGTTCTGTTTGCCCATGCCTGCCGTGCCCAGCAGCATCGCCGGAACGATCAGGCCGAGCGCCAGCCATCCACCCGACTGACGAAGCGAGCCGGCGGGCGGTTGCAGGGCCGCCGAGGGTCCGACGGTGTTTACCGTCAGCGTGTAGGCGCCTGCTCCAGTGGAGACCAGCGAGCAGGTGGCGGGCTGAGCGGCACTGGGAGCAACGCTGCAGGCTACGGTCACTCCGGTCACATCGAAGCCGTTGACCGGGCTGATGGTGACGGTCGAGGTTGCCGAAGCCCCAGCCGCTACCGAAGCTGGTGAAAGCGCAGTGGCTGAAATTTGGAAGTCCGTCACCTGCTGCGTCATCGACACGGTGTGAGGCTGGAAGTGGCCGTCGCCGGAATAGACCGCCGAGACGGTATCCGCACCGGCAGGCAGCGCAGTACTGCTGGCCGAGAACTGGCCCTCGGACAACGGACCGGAGCCCAGGACCGTGCCGCCGCTCTTCAGGGTGACTGTTCCAGTGGGCGTTCCCGACCCGGGAGCACTGGCGTTCACCGTCACCGTGAACGTGACGCTCTGTCCGGAGATGGAAGGACTTCCGGAAGATTGCAGTGTCATCATGCTGCCCTGAGCGTTGAGCAGCACGCTGACTGTGTTGCTGGCGCCGTTAGCGACTGCCAGATCCAGAGCCTGATCTCCGTTGAAGTCTCCCACCACCGTGGAATAGGCCAGGTATCCGGCGCTGAAAAGGGAGGGAGCACCGAACGACCCATCCCCGTTGCCCAGCAGCAGGCTTACCAGATTCCCCGGAGCGCTTCCCAGCGGCGTGCTGGTCAAGGCCAGATCCATTCTGCCGTCTCCGTTGAAATCCGCCATGACGATCGAAGACGGATTCGCCCCGGTGGGATAAGCCTTTACGGCTTGGAATGTGCCGTCTCCGTTGCCCAGCAGCACGCTGACTTGTTGAGTGGTGAAGTCGGCGACAGCCAGATCCGCGGCACCGTCTGCATTGAAGTCTCCTACGACCACGTCCAAGGGATTGCCGCCGACCCCCGTGGGATACGCCACCTGGCTGGCGAATGTGCCGTCTCCGTTGCCCAGTAAGATGCTGACGTTGTTGTCGGTCTCGTTGACGACGACAAGGTCGAGTTTCTTGTCTCCGTTGAAATCGGCAACCGCAACAGAAATGGGGCCGTTCCCGACCGCATATGTAACGGCGGATTTGAATGTGCCATCGCCGTTGCCCAGCAGCACACTCACCGTATTGCTGTGGAAGTTGGCTACGACGAGATCGAGGTTTCCATCTGCGTTGAGGTCCCCGACTGCGACCGACGCCGGCTCGCTCCCGACTTTGTAGTCCACATGGCCATCGAAGGTGCCATCCCCCATGCCCAAGAAAACGCCGACCGTGTTGGTGGCGTAATTGGCGACTACCAGGTCGGCGACCTTGTCGCCATTAAAATCGCCTACGGCTACCGCGCGAGGATCAGTGTTCGTTCCGGTTGAGAACGCAGCGGGCGACTGGAAACTGCCATCACCATTGCCCAGCACGATGGAAACGCTGCCTGCCCCGCAGGTCGGGAACAAGGGACAATTGCTGTTGGCCACCGCCAGATCCAGAATGCCGTCTCCGTTGAAGTCAGCAGTTGCCACCGAATAAGGATTGGGTCCGGCCGCGTAGTCGATGCGGGTCTGGAAGGTGCCGTTACCGTTCCCCAGGATTACGCTGACATTATTAGCGCCGGAGTTGGCCACCGCCAGGTCGGTCTTATGGTCACCGTTGAAATCAGCGGCGATCACCGAAAAGGGGATGTCGCCGGTACCGTAGCTGGTTTGTGTCTGGAACGTGCCGTCGCCATTGCCCAGCAGCACGCTGATCGAGTTTCCGTTGCCGTCGGAAACCGCCAGGTCCATTTTGCCGTCGCCATTGAAGTCTCCGGCAGCAACTGCGGTCGGAAAAGCTGCCGTGGCGTAGTCGACGTGAGCCAGCAAATTCCATGAAATGCCACTCTTGCCGTTGCCGAGCAGAACACTGACGGTATTGCCTTGCTGATCGGCTACCGCCAGGTCCGGGAACCCGTCACCATTTAAGTCTGCTGAAACAATCGAGACTGGAGTGCCTCCGGTGGCGAACTGGAACTGATTCTGGAATGTACCGTCGCCTTTACCGAGGAGTACGCTGATGATGTTGTTGTTGTTATTATTGGCCACCGCCAGATCCAGGTTGCCGTCCCGATTCAAATCGACCGCTACAACTGAGAAGGGATTGAAGCCGGTATTATGATCGACGTGGGCGTTGAAAGTGCCGTCGCCGTTGCCCAGAAGCACGCCCACCGTGCCATCCAGTGCGTTGGTTACGACCAAGTCGAGATTGCCGTCGTTATTGAAGTCGCCAACCGTCACGCCCCAGGGTTTTCTGCCCGTGGCGAAATCCGTTTTCGGCTGGAACGAGCCATCGCCGTTGCCGAGGAGGACGCTCACTGTATTGCCGGCCGAGTTGGTGACCGCGACGTCGAGTTTCCCGTCATTGTTGAAGTCTCCCACGGTCACACCCTCGGGCGTAGCGCCGGTGGGGTAATCCACCTTAGCCTTGAAGGTGCCATCTCCGTTTCCGAGCAGGACACTAATGGTGTTGCTGGTCGAATTGGCCACGACGAGGTCTAGTTTGCCGTCGCCGTTCAGGTCGCCGGATGCGACAGCTTGTGGATTGACGCCGGTCGCAAATTGGGGGGCTTCTACAAACTGCCCCGCCTGGGCTACCGCGAAGGGTGTGACCAACAGTAAGATTGCGAGCCGCGAAAGTGTGTGCCTCAACATGAAGCCTCCCTCGATGTAGTCCGTTTTCGTTAGTCTGCAGTCTGGTGCTCGCCCTGGCCGATTGCCTAGCCCAGGCGACTACTTCCCACCTTTATGCGCGAATCCATGCGTCACCACACCGCGTCCATGGACACGGCGGCACACGTGTGCCAGCTAGGCAAGAAAACACAGGTAGCACGGGGGAGATCAACAGGGG
>JBAUTF010000381.1:0-1525 GCA_049582065.1 Candidatus Dormiibacterota bacterium
AGCGAACCGCTGGCCCCGGCGTTCGGCCGCCTTCTGAAGAAGGGACTCGAGCCGGACGACTATGTGCAGCTGGCTCACGTGTTCGAGGAGATCAGCGTGCTGGCGCTCCACCACCTGATCCCGGAGGAATTGCTGTTCGACGCATTCGCCTTCGACCTCTACTGGGACGAGCTGCGCGAGGACGTGAGGTCGCTCCGGATGCAGACCGGGAATGAGAAATTGTGCGAGAACTTCGAGATTGCGGCGGATCGGGCCCGCGACTACCGGCGCGACCGGCCGCCCAAGATGCGATGGCATCACAAGCCGGAGGGGGATGGCCCGACTCAGCCGCCAGGGGGCGGGGGTCACGGCCAGTCGCATCCGCCTTCGCCGCCTCCTGAGCGTGAGCCGGGGGTGCCCGCGCCGGAACCCGCGGTTCGCCGCCGGGCTTAGGTGCGGCTGCTGGCCTGCAACCAGAGCGCCGCCCACGTTCAATCGATGGAGATGGTGCCGCGAGCTGCAAGAAAGGCTGGCACTTGGAGCAAGGTTTGGCGGGCTGGACGTTGGCCTGCCAGAGAACGATGTCGCGCCTCCATCCGTTCGAGAAGAGGGAGTGCCATGCCCCAAGGTCGCGCTCTGCTTGGGAAATCCAACGCAGGAGCAAGAGATTTTGTTTTGGAGTGATCGCAGGTCGCACCTGCCCCGTTGTAGATTACAAGGCCTTGGCGCGAACCACCTCTCCCCGCAAGCGTGTCCGCGAGACTTCCGCTCGAGAGGCGAAGTCTCGGCCGGCGCCGACGACGGAAGCCCTGGGCAACTTGCTGGCCCGTGAACTCCACGACGGCGTTGCCCAGACCCTGTCAAGCATGTTGCTCGACCTGGAGAATTTCCGCGCTGAGCAGTACGGCCGCGCCAGTGTTCTGAAGCAGGTGGAGCTGCTCGAACAATCAACCCGAAGAGCCCTGTCAGACCTGCGCGGGCTGTTGGTCGAGCTCCGCGCCCAGCAGTTCACCGAGGAAGACCTGGTGACCCTGGTCAGGCGCGGCCTGGTCGAGCGGCAGGCCCGAGCGCAAGCGGTCGAGTTCGGCCTGCAGGTAGCGCCCGAATGGCCTGACCGACTGGCGGCGCCGGCGGCAATGGAGCTCTACCGAATGATCTCAGAGGCCGTTGACAATGGCGTCCGCCACGGCGCGGCTCGGAATGTAGAGGTGACGTTGGCCGTCAGCCTGGGCGGCCGGCTTGGAGTCATCACGGTCACCGACGACGGCAGCGGCATATCGAAAGACGCGGGGGCCAGGGATCGTCCAGGCTTGGGGATCGTGGGTATGCGCGAGCGCGCTTCCTTGTTGAACGGCGACATCGCGCTCCAACCGGGGCCAGATGGTCGAGGAACCTCCGTCGTGGTCACGGTGCCGCTCGCCGGGCTGCGCCGGCCGGAGCCGAAGGCCTAGGCCTGATCCACGTGCGGTGTGACCTCGTCCAGCGAGGTCTTGAGCCGATGCAGTGCGTCAGCCGAAAGCGGAGCCTCTTCAAGCCAGGCGAAGAT
>JBAUTF010000382.1:0-3824 GCA_049582065.1 Candidatus Dormiibacterota bacterium
GCTGGTTGGCCTAAGAAGATTGGGCCGCCCGGGTCGCGGGTAAAATCGAATTCGTGGCCGTACGACCCATCCTCACCTTCGAACACCCCGTCCTGCGCGAAAGGGCCAAAAAGGTCCCGCGCGTCGACGCGTCCGTCCAGCGGCTCATCGACGACCTGGCCGAGACGATGCTCGCCGCGCCCGGCGCGGGCCTGGCCGCGAACCAGATCGGCGTACCGCTGCGGGTCTGCGTGGTCAAAGGTGACGACAACCAGATCTGGGGCCTGGTCAACCCCGAGCTCGTGAAGGGAGAGGGGACGCAGGTCGGTTTCGAAGGATGCCTGAGTTACCCGGGCTGGGTCGGCGAGGTGGCGCGTCACGAGACGGTCGTCGTCAAAGGCCGCAACCGGCGCGGCAAAGAGGTTCGGATCAAGTCCACCGGCTTCACCGCGCGTGCCTTCCAGCATGAGCTCGACCACCTCGACGGGATCCTCTTCACCGACCGGCTGACGAGCCTCGACACGCTGCAGCGAGTCGACGACCTGGTGGCCGAGGAGAGGGAAGAGGCCGTCGCGGCGGCCTCGGGATAACGCTTTCCTGAAGCTCGTCTTCGCCGGCACGGCCGCATTCGCCGTGCCCTCGCTCCGGGCGCTACATGCCGCCGGTCACGAAATCCGGCTGGTCGTCACCCAGCCGGACAAGCCCGGCCACCGCATGAAGGTCACGCCGCCGCCGGTCAAGGTCGCCGCCCAGGAGCTGGGCCTGGAGGTATTTCAACCAGAGCGCATCCGTGCGCCCGAGGCGGTCGAGAGGTTGAGGGGGCTGGCGCCGGACCTGCTCGTCGTCGTCGCCTACGGGCAGATTCTCCCGCTCGCGGTGCTCGAGGTCCCCAGGCGCGGAGCGGTCAACGTCCACGCCTCCTTACTGCCCCGCCATCGGGGCGCGGCGCCGATCGCGCGCGCGATCCTCGCCGGCGATCACGAGACAGGCGTCACCATCATGCTCATGGACGAGCAGCTGGACCACGGGCCGGTGCTGGCCGAACGCGCCACTGAGATCGGCCCGCGGGAGGATGCGGTGGCGCTCACGACCCGGCTCGCCGAGATGGGTGCGCAGCTGTTGGTGGAGACGGTGGCGCAACTGGAGGAGCTGCGCCCCGTCGAGCAGGACCACGAACGGGCCACGTTGGCCCCGCGCTTGCGCCGGGAGGATGGCGAGCTGGATTGGGATCTGGCGGCGGACGAGATCGACCGGCGCGTGCGTGCACTTCAGCCGTGGCCCGGTGTCACGCTGCCGACCGCGCGAGGCCGGGTCAAGGTGCTCAGCGGGCACGTCGAGGGTGGACGGTTCGTGCCCGATGTGGTCCAGCTGCCGGGCAAGCGCCCCGCGCCGGCGAAGCAGGTGCTGCGCGATGCCTGACAAGAAGGACGGAGACCGGGAGCGCGATGTCGCGGTCAACCGCCGCGCCTACCACGACTACTTCGTAGATGAGAAGTACGAGTGCGGCGTGATGCTCACGGGGCCGGAGGTCAAGTCGCTGCGGGCCGGCCGGTGCAACCTCAGGGATGGGTTCGTGCGCGTAGACGGGCACGAGGCGTGGCTCGAGAACGTGCACATCTCGCCCTACGTGCAGGCGAACCTCATGAACGTCGAACCGATGCGGCCGCGAAAGCTGCTGCTGCACCGAAAGGAGATCGCCACGTTGATCGGCAAGGTGCGGCAGAAGGGATACACGCTGATCCCTCTGCGCATGTATTTCTCGCGCAACCACGCCAAGGTCGAGGTCGGGTTGTGCCGCGGCAAGCGCGAGTTCGACAAGCGCCAGGTCATCGCCGAGCGCGACGCGAAGCGCGAGATCGAGCGCGCGATGCGCCGCTGACTTCCCCGATTCATGGGGAAGTACCCCGCGTAACGGGGGGATGGGGAGGTAGAACCTCCTCCGCCAGCAGGTCCATCAGCAATCCGTCATGCCATTCGCCCGACCGCCCGCGCTCGTACTTGCGCATGATCCCGACGGGCCTGAACCCGACGCTGCGGTACGCCTTGATCGCGCGGATGTTGTGCGCCGCCGGGTCGATCGTCAGCCGGTGGTGGCCGCGTTCCTTGATCAGGAAGGTCGCAAGCATCTTGATCGGGTCGGGTCCCAGGCCATGGCCCTGCCACTCCGAGCGCAGCGCGAGGTCGATGCCCGCGGAGCGGTACATGGGCTCGAGCTCCTCGTAGCACTGGATGAATCCGATGGCATCCGGCCCGGCCTCGATCACAAAGCCCGATTCAGCCTCGGAAGGGTGCAGGGCGTCGTGCACCGACTTCGCCGGATCGCCCCACCACTGCTCCACCGACGGGTCGGAGAAGATGATCGCCAGGATCCGTTCGTCGTCTGGTCGCACCGGGCGCAGCGTGACCCGGGCGCCGGCCAGCGCTTCCTGGATCACGCCGCCAGGTTGATCCCGATCGCCCGCAGACGCTTGTTGAGCGAGTCGAACGCGAACTGCAGGATCTCGCTCTCGGTGTGGCCGAACTCGGTGATGTAGCTCGGGTCAGGCGGATCCAGCACGCCGGTGATCAGCGGAAGGCATTGCAGCAGCGTTTTCTGGATCAGCGGCGCATACCGCTCGGCGTCGCTTCTCACGGCCTCCTGCAGGACCTTGATCCCGAAACTGACATGTCGCGACTCGTCGCGTGCGACTGCGGTGAAGCCCTGGTAAAAGCCCCGATTGGTCAGGCCTTGCTCGCGCATCGATTCAAGCTCGAATCGCTGGCCGGTGAGCGCGATGGTCGCCTCGATGACGATGTGGTACATCGTGACCCCCTCGATGAACGCATCGAAGTCCTTGGGGTTGCTGGCGAGACGCTGCGCGGTCGCTGGGAGCAGGTCGTAGAAGAGCGTGTTGTATCCCTCGTTCGCATGCGGCCGGATCTCGGCCAGCAGCGCACTCAGGTCCTTCGCGTCGGTGCCGACGACTTCATGCCACCAGCGCTGAAAGAAGACCGTGTGGCGCGCCTCGTCGACCATCTGAGTCGACAGGAAGATCTCGATCTCGGGCGTGGGCGCCGCCCACACGAAGGGTGCCAGGGTGGCCGTAACACGCTCCTCGCCGTTGAAGAACAGTCGGTGAGACCACAGCGTGGCTTTCTTCTCGATGTCGCTCGACTGTTCCCAGTCGGCCCGGTCGAGGGAGAAGTCGAGGTCGCCCACGGACCACTGCTGTGATTCCCAGCGCCGGTAGAGGTCCATGAAGCTCGGCATCTTCTCGATGCCCCGGTCGATGAAGGAGAGAACGTCGTCGATCCTGATGTCGCCCAGCTCCCTGAGGCCGGCCCGGGCGATCTTGTCCATCTCCGGATCGGGACGCTCGCGCCTGTCCATGACTGCCATCTCGCTTCGGCGTCCATTAGACCAGAGCGCAGGGTGTGGGGTGGGGCGCGGGTGGGTAGAATCAGGATGCAACCGAGTTCAGCTTCGTGGGGGCGTCCGGTCTCGACGGGGCAGTTGAGCTTCGGGATTGCGAGCCGAAGGCGTGTGCGTTACAGCGCAGCGTTTACAAACGCCAACAGAACCAACACTCTCGCCCTCGCTGCGTAAGCAGTAGAGACCTGAGTCCCGGGACTTAGATCCCGGGTGCTGCCCCCGGTCAATCCGGCGGACTGGGGAGCGGTATCACATAGACCGGATCGCTGGCCCAGGGGCGCCACGGCCCTGAGCCAGGACATTCACCGGGGCTGGCTGAAGCGGATCCCGTCGGGAGGAGCCGCCAGGCGAGACCAAAATCCTGGACACGCTCGTAGAGATCCCGGGGGATGCTGCTTCGGACGCGGGTTCAACTCCCGCCGCCTCCACCAAG
>JBAUTF010000383.1:0-15285 GCA_049582065.1 Candidatus Dormiibacterota bacterium
GAGGTCGCCCGCGGCGATGTGGTCGGCGACCACCCCCATGCGCTGGAGCGGGCGCAGGCCGATCTGGATGATCAGCCACGCGAGGACTGCCGTCCCGGCGACAACACCCAGGCCGATCAGCAACTCCAACAAGAGCAGCTGGCTCAAGGTCGATTGCGAGTCCAGTAACGGGATCGCGAATATCACCAGTTGCCCGCCAAAGGAATCTTCACGCCAGTACGTCAGCTGGTAGGACACCCCTGAACTCTCGACCGTCGTGGGAGAGGCCTGACGGTCGAAGCCGATGCTTGCAAAAGACTCCGGCAGTTCGAATGTCGGCGCCGTACCAGCTAGGTCGACGCGACCGAAAGTACACGACTGAGCAAGGCTGCCGTCGGCGGCGATCAGCTCAGTAACCGTGCCTGTCGGGTAATCGGTGGCGATGCTGGCACCTCGCACGATGCAGCCGGGGCTCGACAGCACCACGCGCGCGGTGTTTCTCGTCGACTGAGCGGCCAGCTGGTTGTCGATGCGATCAAAGAGCGATTTCCTCAGCAGGGCGTAGGTCGAGACGTCGGCGATCAGCAAACCGACGACGACCAGGGATATGACTCCAATCAGCAGCCGCCCGCGCAGCGACAGGGTCATTTTCTCGGGGTTCGGAGCACGTACCCCACGCCGCGGACCGTCTGGATCAGCGGCGGGTCGTAGCGGTCGACCTTGCGGCGCAGGTAGCTGACGTATGTCTCGAGCACGCTTGCATCGCCGCCGAAGTCGTAGTGCCAGACATGGTCGAGGATCTGGCTTCGCGTCAGCACGCGCCCGGCGTTGACCAGCAGGTAGCGGAGCAGGCGGTACTCGGTGTTGGTCAGTTCGACGACGTGGCCGTGACGGCGGACCTCGTGCGCCTCGTCGTCGAACTCCAGGTCGGCGAGCACCAGCTTGCCGTTCTCCGACTCTGAGCCGCCATGCCTTCGCAAGACGACCCGAACACGGGCCATCAGCTCCTCGACGCTGAACGGCTTGGTCACGTAGTCGTCGCCCCCGATTGTCAGGCCGTGCACCTTGTCCTCGGTCGCATCCTTCGCCGTGAGGAAGATGATCGGGACCTTGGCACCGGCGTGATTGAGCCGCCGCAGCACCTCAATGCCGTCGATGTCGGGCAGCATGACGTCGAGGATCACGAGCGCCGGGTCGAACTGGGTGACCGCGGTCAACGCGCCGCGGCCGGTGGCGGCCGTCTTGACGTCGAACCCCTCGTAGCGCAGAGCCATCGACACGAGCTCGGTGATGTTGGGCTCGTCGTCCACTACGAGGACCCGTGCTCCGGCCTTGTTCATGCCCTAATGCTGATCGAGTTTCCTGTGAAATTGCTCAGAAAACGTTGGGTACCGACTCTGAATTGCCCGGGACAGGCCAGCCCGCCAACCGGCTCACCCTGCCTTCGCGGTCCACGAGGCGCGCCGCCAGTCGGTTCGCCTCGAGCCAGGCCACGGCCTCCTCGCCCTTGACGATCGCCGCTGTCGAGGCGATGTTCGCGTCGACGCAGGTCGCCGCGGCCACGGTTGCGGTGCGCCAGCGGCTCTCGGCCGGAAGACCCGTGGCCGGGTCGATGATGTGGTGCAGGGCGGCGCCCCCTCGCGTCCACCGGCGCACCGTGATGCTCGAGGTGGCGAGCCCGCCCGAGGTGATGCTCACGGTCTCCTCGCCTTCCCGGATCGGCGCAGCACTGTCCTCGCTGACCTGGATCGACCATCCGCCGGCCGGCGGCTCACCCGCGACCGCTATGTCGCCACCCAGGCTCACGAGCGCGCCGGCTCCACCGATCGCCCGGCTTGCCGCCTCGGCAGCAAGATCGGAGGCCAGCGCCTTCGCGGTCGCGCCCAGGTCGATCTCCACTCCTTTCGGGATCCGAACTGTCCGTAAGGCGGCACTGAACCGGATCGCTTCCCAGCCGGGGATGCGACGCGCCACCAGCCGTATCGAGGGGCCGTCGGAGGGGATGTTCGCGAAGTCGCCGTCATATCCCGCCAGCCTGACGGCGGAGCCCACCGTGGGGTCGACCGCGCCGCCGGTTAGGCTCGCGCCCCGCAGCGCCGCCGCGATCGCCTTCGCGAGCAGCGGGCCGACAACCACGTCGCGCTCGGGAGTCGCGTTCAACCGGCTCAGCTCGCTGTCGTCCCGGAAGCGGCTGGCGGCCGCATCGATCTCCGCGACCACCTTGTCGGCGGCGGCCCTGGCCGTGGCCAGGCTTTCCGGCCTGGTGACCACGACCCGCATGGAACCTCCCAGCGCCCGGCCGTCCGCGATGGCGAAGGCTGTCGCGGTCATCTCATTGCGCGCTTGCCTTGCTCCGTGCGTCGCAGCGCCAGCGCCAGGACGGGGCAGTCCTCAACCGCCCTATCCGCCAGCAGCATCAGGTGCTCGGGAATCGGGCCTGGCGAGATTATGGGGTAGCCCCAATCGTCGAGCCTGATCCGCTCCGGCAGCAGCTCGGCGCAAAGGCCGCGACCGTCGCACCTGATGCGGTCGACGGTGAGCTCGTACTGCCTGCTCACGCGCTCTGCCTTGAGCGGTGAGCGGGGTGGGAGGCGAACTCCTGCCCGAAGGTGCTCAGCGCCGATTGCAGGAACATGACCGCCCCGTCCGGATGTTTGCAGGCGCCCCGTCCTCGCACTTCGGCAGCCCACCGCTGCAGGCGTTGAAGGTCATCGTGGTTGGAGCCCTGCGTCGCGATGCGTCCGCTTGCCTCCGCCAGCGCTCTCAGACCGAAGAAGCACGGACCGCACTGGGCGGAGCTTTCGCCCGCCAGGTATCTCATGATGCCCGCCGTTTCGCAGACGGGGCAGTGGGATCCCGGCAGCACGCCGACCACGCCACATCCGAACGACAGACCTTGCGCCCGCAGAGCCGGCGGGTCGAGCGTGAGGCTCTGCGCCCGGCCCATCTCGATCCAAGCGCCGAAATACCCGCCCAGGAGCACGGCTCGCGGGGGCTCGGTAGCTCCGCCGGCCAGCGTGATCGCGTCGCCGATGGTCGAGTTGGTCTCGACCTCGAGGACGCCCTGACGGGCCACGCCGCCGGCCATCGTGACCAGTACCGTGCCGGTGTCTTCACCGGACCGGGCGATCAGGGCGACGTGGGCGAGCGTTTCGACGTTCTGCACCATCGCCGGCGCGGCCGGCACGTTGGTCGGGAGAGCGATGCCGGTGGTCACCAGGTGAACTGCGGCGTTGGAGTCGCCAGAGACATAGCGCGCCGGCGCGGCGGCGATCCGGAAGTGCTTGCGCTCGGCCGCCGGTCGCTCAGCGAGCGCGCGTTCCATCGCTGCGCGCGCGATCGTGTGATGCTCACCGATGTACAGGACGATCTCGTTGACGCGGACCGCCCGAGCCGCGAGCATGGCGCCGTCGAGCACGAGGTGGGGGCGCGTCGACATCAACAGGCGGTCCTTCTGGCTGTGAGGCTCGCCCTCGGCGCCGTTGACGATCAGCACCTGGGCATGTCGCGCCGCGGCGGCGCGCCACTTCAAGCCGGCGGGAAAGCCTGCGCCACCGCGGCCCGTGAGCCCGCTCCGCACGACGACCTCGGTGAGGTCGCGCCCGGCGTGGGGCAGGGGACCGAGGCGCGCAACGTGCTCAGCGAATCGTTCGGGGCCGGCGCTCAGAGTCCGGCCGGCGAGCAGCCGCATGCCGCTCATGGGAGCTCTCGCTTTTCAACCGATCCCCGAAACACCGTCCTGGGCATGTGCAAGGGATCGAACGGCCCGGCCATGAAGCGGTATCCGGCGACGATCACAACGACGCCCACGCAGACGGCCGTCAGGAGCATGAACCAGAAGCTCCACACGTCCGTCCCGGTGCCCAACCCGTGGATGACCGCGACCGGCCACGAAGCGTAAGCGAGCCAGTGGATCGCGCGCCACGCCCCATGGCCGATGAAGTTGCGCACGAGGCTTGTAACGACGATCGCGAGCAGCAAGTCGAACGCGATGACGCCCAGTCCAAGCCAGAACGTCCGGTAGTAGGAGGAGAACGGGACCAAGGCGGCCCCCCAGCCGAGGTGGGTGAAGGGATCGACCACAGCCGTGACTATGTGCAGGAACAGGAAGACGACCGCGATCAGCGCAACGTTGCGGTGGAGTCCTGTGGTCAGGAAGCGTGGCCATCCCGCTCCCTGTACACGCATCGTCGAAAGGAGCCCGAGAATGACGACGCCGCTGAGCAGGACGATCGAGACCGCGCCCGCGGCACGGGTCACGTACCACAGGAATGTTTCCGGCACGGCAGGCTAGTGCGATCCGCCGGAGACGGCTATCCCTGTGCCAGACGACGAGCTAACGCCGCCGGATCTCTGGAATGGATTGAAGAACGATGAGCTCGATGAGCTCGACGAGGTCGATGAGGTCGACGTGGTAGAGCTCGAGCTGCCGGTGCCCGCCGAGGAAGTTCCCGGAATCGTCGAGGCGCTCACCACGGCAAGCACGCCTACGCCCGCGATCGCTCCGATCGCCACCCAGGTGGTGAGGCTGTTCAGCGTTTCCATGGCGTCATCACGCGCGAGCACTCTTGCCCTTCTAGCGTTGGTTTCCACGACTTGCATTCTGGGTGACGGCTCTGAACTCTGCCTCAGAGGATCCTGAGAATCGGCTGAGAGTCAAAGTGGTGCCCCCGGAGGGAATCGAACCCCCGACCTTGACGTTAGGACCGTCCTGCTCTATCCCCTGAGCTACGGGGGCGCGTCTCGAAGTCTATTCAGATCGCGCCCACGAGCCAAGACAGCCGGTTAACCAGTGAACGCTCTGGCGCGCCCCGGATCCGCGGCGGCGGGCCGATCAGGGTACCGGCAGGTAAGGCATCGGGTCGACGACCTGGTCGTTGATGCGCAGCTCGAAGTGGAGATGAGGTCCAGTCGAGTAGCCCGTGGAGCCCTCGAGACCGATCTGCTGGCCGCGCACGACGTGATCGCCGACCAGGACCTGGGTCGTGAGCAGGTGGCCGTAAAGGGTCGCGATCCCGCCGCCGTGGGCGATGATGACGAAGTTGCCGTAACCGACGCTAGTGTGGCCGACGGCGACGACGACGCCGTCCGCGGCCGCCATCACCGGCGTTCCCAGCGGCGCGGCCATGTCGACTCCGGTGTGGAAATGCGGGTACGCGCCCAGCGGGGGCTCGAGCACGAAGTTGGTCGGCCCAAAGGGTTGCGTGATGTGAAAGCCCGTCATCGGCCACGACAGGGTCAGCCCCGCGATCGTCCTGGCCAGCGGGAGCTCATGGGTCAGCATCGCCAGACCCGTGCCCACCTGCGCCTGGTTCCAGGCCTGCTGGTAGGAGCGCTCGATGAGATCTTGCTCCTGGGCCTCGAGGAGCTGGGCCAGCCCGGCGGTGACGTCGGGCGGCTGGCTCTGCAGCCCGGACTGGGCATCCTGGATCTGGCTCGCGAGGTCCGCCAGCTGGCTGCTGGTGTCGTTCTGCTGGCTGATCAGGTCGTCCAGCGCGCTGAGGTTGGAGGTCATGATGTCCTGCGCCGCATTCGCTTTGTCGAGGTCGTCTTGCCTGGCCTGGAGGTCGGCCTGGAGCTTGGCGAGGTCCGCCTCGAGCCGCGCCTGCAGCGCGTGGGCGCGCTCCCCGGCCACGACCAGGTCGGCGGTGGCCGTCAGTGCGTCTCTAAGGTTCCCAGTCCGCGCGATGAGCAGCCACAAGGAGCTCGGCTCCCTCGAGATCGCCCGCGCCATCACCGACAGCTGCTGCTTCTCAACGTCGATGCGGTCCTGGGTGTCGGAGATCTGGGTATCCAGCTGGGCGATCTGGTCCTGGAGGCTTGCGATCAGAGTTTGTTCCTGGGTGATCTGGTCGGACAGAAGCTGCTCCTGGGCCGCCGACTGGTTGAGCGCGACGGTCAGCCGCTGCTGTGCGTCGAGCGCTTTGGAAAGGTCCCCGCCGAGGCGTGATTCCAGCTGGTCGTAAGCCGCCTGCGTCGCCGGGCACGTTAGCCGCGAGCCGGACGCGGTGCTGGTGGAAGGACAGGGTGAGGGGCTGGTGGCTGTCACGTTGGCGAGCTGTAGAGCGGCCAGCGCGCCGGTGATCGCCAGCGCCGCCAGCGCCGCCAGCGCCCGCCTCAAGCCCGGACCTTTCGGAATCCCAGCATCGCGGTGCCTGAGCCCAGCACGAGACCGGCCACGATCAGGGCGGCGAGGACATATTGCACCGAGGTCGCGTCGACTCCAGGCAACACCTGCGCGTACGTAGCAGCTTCGAACCGCACCGCCAGCAGCCAGGCGCCGGCCACCATCGCCGCGGCCAACGCACCCGCCAGGGCGCCGGTCGTCAACCCTTCCACAACGAACGGACCGCGAAGCATCCAGCCCCTGGCTCCCAGCAGCCGGGTGACGGCGACCTCGTCTCGCCGCGCCGCCGCGATTCCTCGCATGGAGTTCGCGATCACCGCATACGCGATGAGTGCGAACAGCAGCACGATGCCCAGCCCCACCCCTCCGACGACCAGCGCCACATGGCTCAGCCGTGAGTACGTGTTCGGGTCGTAGGAGGTCGGGTAAGAGGGGTCGACCGCCGGATCACCTGTCACCGAACCGGCGACCGCGCCGACCTGCGTCACCATCCGGACGCGCACGTCCAGGCTTTCGGGAAAGGGATTGGTCGAGCTGAGGCTGGCCAGGTTGTCGAGGCCGGGCCGGCTGCTGGCCTCCGCGAGGGCCTGCTCCGGACTGACATCGGTCACCGACAGGACCCTGGGGTCGGCCGCAAGCCTCGACTTGAGCGCCGCCACCGCGTCAGGCGAGGCGTCCGACGCCAGGTAAATGCGCACCAGCGATGCCTCGCCCGCCTGCTGCGCCACCACCCGCTCGAGCGCGATCCCGAGCACGGCGAGGGTCCCGCACAGCATGAGCAGGAGCGCGATCGTGCCGAGCACCGGGGTCGTCAGCTTGACGTCGCGGCTCCAGCTGCGGAGCCCGCCCAGGACCACGATCCTGTAGCTGTTGGCCGAGAACGCGACCAGGCGCCGCCAAACTGGCAGGCTTGCCGGCTTGCCGGCGGGCTTTTGCGGTCGCTCGCGCGCCGGGATGACGAGCCGCCACAGAGGCGCGGCCATCAGCCCGCCGTTGCCGTTGGTGTGGCCGTTACCGTGGGAGTGGCCATTGCCATTGCCGTTGGCATGGCCGTTGCCGTTGCCGTTGGACTTTGCGTACCCGTTGACACGGCCGTTCGCGATCACCGCCGACTTACGGGATCCGTTGGTCATCACCTGAGCGCTCGGCAGCCGCAGGATCCGGCTCGCCGGGAACATGTGGCGGTGGGTCGCTACGATCACCGCCGTACCGCCGGCCGCCGCCTCCTCGAGCATCCGCATGACGGCCGCGGCGCTGTCGTCGTCCAGGGCGGCGAGCGGCTCGTCGGCGAGCAGGACTCGGGGCCGGGAGGCCAGGGCGCGCGCGATTGCAAGGCGCTGCCTCTCGCCTCCGGAGAGCTGGTGCGGGTACGAACGCCTCTTGCCGGCGAGCCCTAGCGACTCGAGAGCCGCCAGTGCGCGCTTCCTGATCGTCCGCTGCGGAACCTGCGGTTCGCGGAGCTGCAGGGCGAACACCAGGTTTTCGACAGCGTTGAGGCGGGGGAGCAGGCGCTGCTCCTGGAAGATGAACGCGACCTCCCGCCGCACCCGCCCGAGGCCCCTCCTCCACCACCGGTGCACGCCGCGTCCCCCGACCCACACCTCGCCCGCGTTGGGCCGCATCTGGCCGTGGACGAGCCGCAGGAGGGTGGTCTTCCCCGAGCCGGTCGGGCCGGTCACCTCGACCAGCTCGCCGGCGCCGACGGTGAGGTTCACATTCTTCAACACCGATTGGCGGCCGAAGGACTTGGAGACGGCGGTGAGCTTGACCAGGGGATCGGGAGCGACGGCGGCCTTCGTCGCAGGACGAACCCCCTTCGTCCCGTCCGCTTTTGCCAGCACCCCATTGGCGGCAGAGCCGTTGATCGAGGTGCGCGCGCGGCCAGAGGCGACCGGTCGGCTTCCCACCCTTGCGATCCAGATTAGCCCATACCAGGGCATGCGTCGATGACTAAATGGCAGCCCTTTGAAGGCACCTGGTCAAGGCCAGGATCGAGCTCGACCCTCGTGGGTCAAAAGTCCTGTTCATAGGCAGCCCGAAAGCGAAAGCGGGGCCGGCGCTACTTCGATTGAAAAGAATCCACCCGTAGGCGAAGCGGTGACCAGCCGGGTGCCGTCAGGCGCCGTGGTCACCGAAGCCTGGACGGCGCCCGAGCTCGACACCGCACCGGTCACTTCCGGTGGGATCGAGATCACGGTTGGCGCATCGCCCTGCCTGCTGTGACCCGCAAACGAAAACGCGCCGCTGGACGGGTTGTATTGGTATTTGGGAGAAGGGTCGGCCGAGGCGCGAGGGTAGACGCGGGCCAGCAGGCGCTCGCGCTCGACGCGTAGGCATCCGCTCGAGGCGGTCGCCACCGTGGGCGGGTTGAACATCCCCCAGCTTGAACTGCCGCCGTTTTCCTTCCAGGTCCAGAAGGCAAAGCCGAGATCGTGCTGTTCCTGCTCGAGCAGTTGATTCGCCAGCTCGAGCGAGTCCCACGACTGATCGTTGCCGAACTCGGCGACGAAAAGGGCGGCGTTCATCGCCCTGGCCTCCCGGATGGCGAGGGAGTAGCTCTGGTCGTAGCCACCCCACGGATAGTTGGCCTTGTCGGCGCGCTGGCCGGCCAGGTGGTCGAACGTGTAGACGTGGGTGTAGGCGTGCATCGAGAGCACCACGTTGGGATACGAGCTGACGGGCAAGCCGAGGTGGGTGGGAAAGTCGGTCACCTCGCGCAGCAGCCCCGTATCCAGAAAAACAAGGTGTCGCTGGTCGTGCACGCCGAGGTCCGGGTATCCACATGGGGCGGGCATGAAGAAACCCGTCCAGCACGGTAAGCCGTCGTGCACGCCTGTGATGGAATCGATGACCCGCCTGTAGAACGGAAACAGGAGCAGGTCTTCGAACCCCGGCGGCAGGTTCCAGCCCGGCCAGGGCTCGTTGAAGACGCTGTAGCCCGCGACCGTGCTGTCGTCCTTGAAGCGCTGGGCGACAAAGGCGATGGTCTTGATGTACTCGTCCTGGATTCCGCTGCGGTCGTACCAGAAATTGGTGTCGGCCTCGAAAACGGCAGGGTTTAGCTCTCGCATACTGTTGAACACGCGGGAAGGAAAGCCGTCGGTGATCGTCGCCCATCTCGGCGCACCGCTCAGGTACGAGAGGTTGACATCGGGGCCCGGCCCGACATATCTCGAGTAGGCGTTCTGGTGCATGTCGAGGATCACGTACATGCCGACATCCCTTGCCCAGCCGACGACCTGGGCGATGCGGTCGAGATACGTCGTACTGAACTGCCCCCGCTCCGGTTCGATAAGGCTCCATGAAAGTGGCAGCCGAACGGAGTTGAAGCCCAAACGCGCCATCGCCTGGATGTCGGCCTGGCAAAGCGGTGGATAGCGGCTGGTCTTCACGTTCAGCGGACATTGGCCGTCCGCGTATGCGGTCGGGTCGATCGGGTAAAGAGGAGGCACGTCCGGTTGCGACTGGTCGGTGCCCGTCCAGAAATCAATCAGCCCGGCGGGAATCGCTCCATGCAGCAGCACCATCCTGCCCTGGTCGTCGGCGATGTATGGCAAGCCTCCTGGGGGATGTGCGACGTGCAACCAGGACGGCGAACCGCTGGATGTCGAAACGACGGGTCCTGGAGTCCAAGAGATGATCATCGAGACGGCGACCTCACCCGGATAGGTGAAAACGGACAGCACCAGGATGAGCAGCAACCCGACGTACAGAAAAACTCTCATGAAGCCCAAAACCAGTACGCGGCGCCGGCGAGCAGGGAGATGAGCGAGATCGTGCCCGCGACGAGTCCGACGATGGCGGATCGTTCTCCGGTCAGGTTGCCGGGCCCCGTACGGATCCGGTAGACGGACTCAGCTCCCGCCCAGATCGCGAAGGGTGCGAAGACACCGAACACGAGGCTGAGCACCCCGAGCACCAGGGCGCGCGTGGCCGACCTGTCCCTGGTCACCTCACCAGAAGGTGCCGCCACCGAGCAGCAGGTAGAGGATCGGGCCGATGCCCCAGAAGAAGCTGATGATGATCCACAGGACCTTCGAGACCCCGCCCATATCCGTGCGGTTGACGATGTTGATCACGCAAAGGACGAACGCGATGGGGTGAAGGAAGATCGCCATCAGGACTTCGACCAGGAATTTGAACATCGGTCTAGTGTCGCGCCCGGGTCGGGTTCTTGACCAGCGTCCCGAGCGGGCTCGTGATGCGCGGCCAGCCTCCCGCCGGGGCAAAGGTGCCGTCAGCGGCCTGCTCATAGGTCGCTCTCAGCCGCCCGCGTGCCACCCGGGTCATCGCCTCTGCGAAGCGCTCGATCTCCGCCTCCGTGTTGTAGGGCGCAAGGCTCGCGCGCACAGCCCCGGGGAGAGCTTTGCGGTGGCCGGCGTTGACCTCGGCCTCGACGTCATCCACGGCGCCCTTGTTCATGTGCAGCAGGTGGAACACGTACGGGTTGGCGCAAAAACAGCCGTGGCGCACGGCGATGCCCCATTCATGGCTCAAGGCAGCCGCGACCAGGCCGTGGTGCATGCCCTCGACGACGAAGCTCGCGAGACTGAGGCGCCCCGCTCCTCGCGGCGATTCGAGGCCGCCCAGGATGCTGACGCCGGGAATGGAGCTCAGGGCGCTGACCAGGCGTCCGCCCAACGCGGTCTCGTAACTCAGCATCTCATCGAATCCCAGCTCGAGCAGGGTTTCGATCGCCACCCCGAGCGCCACAGCGCCGATCACGTTGGGCGAGCCCGCCTCCTCGCGGTCTGGCAGGTCGGCCCACACAGTGTCGTCCCAGGTGACGATGCTGATCGCTCCACCGCCCATCACTTCTGGCGCGCCGGCGAAGAAATCCCTCGGAGCGACCAGCACGCCCGCCCCGTACGGCGCGTACATCTTGTGGCCCGACAGGGACACGAAGTCGAGGTGGCCGGGGTCGCCGGCCGGACGCACGTCGACCCGGTGGTGTGGCGCCAGCTGGGCGGCATCGACCGAGATCCGCGCTCCGTGCCTGTGAGCGAGCTCCGCGACCTCGTGCACGGGCGTGACGAAGCCGGTGACGTTGGAAGCGCCACAGACAGCGACCAGCCCGATCTTGCCGTCGGTCGTACGCAGGGCATGCTCGATCGCGTCGAGGTCGATGTGCCCGTCTTCGGAGAGGCCGACCATAAGGTGGCCGCTCCGATGCCGCCACGGGAGGAGGTCCGCATGGTGCTCCATCTCGGTGACCAGGACCTGCCGGCCGTCCAGGCGCGCCTGCTCGGCCGCGATCCGGTTCAGGGCGTCGGTCGTGCCCTTCACGAAAATGACCACCTGCGCGCGTGCGTCGACCCCTAGGAAACGCGACACCAGCTCGCGCGCCTGCTCATACGCCTCGGTCGAGAGCCTCGACTTGTAGCCGGTGCCGCGGTGAACGCTCGAGTAAACGTCTGAGAAGCCGTTGACGGCGTCGCGAACGCGCTTGAGCGGCGGGGTGCTGGCGGCGTTGTCGAAATTGATCCCGGTGACGGTGCCGCCACCCAGGACGGGCACCGGCAGCTCGACCCCGGCAAAATGCTCACGCCACTGGCCTGAGTGCGGGGATGCCACTGCTGGAAGCCTAACTCGCCCGGGGGCCCCACAAAGGCGCGCCGATCGCCTGTGTAAAACACACCAGCGAGTGGGTGTCCAGTAGTGTTGTTGACACGAAGTTGGGCATGAAGGGCAGCCGTAAGGTGAAGCCGGTGGCGGAGGTCATGGTCGCGGACCAGGATTCGAGCCTCGCCGCGCGCGAGCTCAGCTTCCTCGTGCGGCTGGCTCAGGCAGCTGCGGCGACCCAGCGCCCCGACGAGCTCCTGGACCTGATCATCCGCGAGACGACCTCGGCCATCGGCACGGATGTCTGCTCCCTGTACCTCCTGACGCCACCTGGTCGCGAGCTGCTCCTCACGGCCACCAACGGCCTCAAAGAGAACATGGTCGGTAAGGTGAGGATGCGCGTCGGCGACGGCATCACCGGCTGGGTCGCCGACACTCGCCGCCCGGCGGTGGTGGCGGACGTCAGCAAGGACCCGCACTGGAAGTGGGTGCCCGGGCTGGACGAGGATCGGTTCCACTCCATGCTGTCTGTGCCGATCGAGTCGGGACCTCGCCTGGTCGGGGTGATCAACGTCCAGAGCACCGAGAGGCGTGATTTCAACTCGGGAGACATCGACTTCCTGCGCGCCATCGCGGGCCAGGTCGCCGGCATCCTCGAGCGCAGCGAGCTGCAGCGGCGAACCGAGGTCCAGCTGGACGAGATCCGCCTGTCGCACGACATCCACGAGAGGTTCACGAAGCTCTCCCTCGAGGGCGCCGGCATCAAGTCGATCCTGGACGCCGTCGGCTCGCTGGCCGGCGGTCGCGCCGCGCTGTACTCGGCCGACGGGTACCGCGTGCGGGGGGCGGGCGAGCCGTCCGACGGCATGCCCGCCCGCATCCACGTGCCGAACCCGCTCGCCCAGGCCGGCGCGCGCGAGGTGAGGATCAACGCGGGCCGCCCGTCGAGAGAGCTTGACCTGGTGCCAGTGCGCGCGGGTTCGGACATCCTGGGGCTGCTGGCGGTCGGCGTCGATGCGACTACGGTTGATTCCGAGGGTAGGCGGCGAGCGCTCGAGCACGGTTCGACCGTACTGGCGCTCGAGCTCTCGAAGGAGCGCGCCGCGGCTGAGGTCGAGCGCCGGCTGCGAGGTGATCTGGTCGAGGAGGTGCTGGCCGGCGGCCTCGAGGCGGATGAGGCGGAGCGGGTCGCCCGCCAGGCCGAGCGACTGGGACACCGGCTTCCGCAGCGCGCCTGGGTCGTCGTGCTCGAGCCCGACGAAGACCAGACCGAGGCCGCGCTCGGCTCGCGTGGCCAGCAGGATCGGCTCGACGCGGCGCTCAGCCCTTTGATCCGCTCGCGCCTGCCTGGGGCGCTGACGCTGGTGCGCACGGCTTCGGCCGTGTTCCTGGTTCCTGATGAGATCGCCACCGACCTCGCGACCGTCGAGAAGCTGGCGGGCCAGCTGCTCGCCGCGGCGGCGCCGGTGATGAAGCCAGGGACCGCATCGGTCGGGATCGGGAACCTCGCCAACGGCGTCAGCGAGCTGTCTCGGTCCCACGTCGAGGCCCGCCAGACGCTGCGCCTCACGCGGCGCGCGGGCGGTCGCGGGCGGGTCGCGTCTTATCGCTCCCTGGGCGCCTTCCGCCTCCTGCTCGAGGTGCAGAGCCCGGATGCCCTGCGGCGCTTCGTCGACGAGCTTCTAGGCACGCTGCTCACCTACGCCCAGTCACGCGACACGCCATTGCTGGAGACGCTGGAGGCGCTGTCGGCGGCGCGCTGGGTACGCCGGGCGGCCGCGAGGCAGCTCGGGATCCACATCAACTCCATGTCCTATCGAGTCGAGCGGATCGAGAACCTGACGGGCTTGCAGCTCGACGACCCCGAGACGAGGGTCGCGATCTCGATCGCACTGCGCGCGCGCGCCATGCTCGGCATGTAGGGAGCCGTACCCGCGCGCCACTACGCCGCTAGGAAGGTGCGGCGCGCCGGCGAACCAGGACGACGAACGCAGCGAAGACCAACGCGGTCGCGGCATATGTCCCAAAGGCCAAACCGTCGTGGCCGGTCAGCGCCAGCGCGACCACCGCGAGACTGTCGAGTAGGCAAAAGGCGCCCGCGGCTCGCAGTTCCGCTGCTCTCCAGGGCCATCGTGGAAAACCGCCGATTCCACGACCCGCCACCAGCACCCAGAGGCCCATGGCTCCCGTGACGGCGGGGATGAAGACCATCGGATCCGCCATGGCCGCCACCTTAGCACCCCAGGTCGCATTCCTAAAAGAGAGAGGGCCCCAGCGTCGACCGGGGCCCTCCTGGAGAGTGTGGATCTTTTCCGTTTAGACGTCGCTGTAGAGCATGAACTCCCACGGGTGAGGCCTCAGGGCGACCTGGTCGACCTCTTTCTTGCGCTTGTACTCGATCCAGGTGTCGATCACGTCTTTGGTGAAGACACCGCCTTCGAGCAGGAACGCGTGGTCGGCCTCCAGCGCGTCGAGTGACTCGGCCAGCGAGCCGGGCACCTTCTTGATCTTCGCCTTCTCCTCGCCCTCTAGCTCGTAGATGTCCTTGTCGACAGGCTCCGGAGGCATGATCTTGTGCTTGATCCCGTCGAGGCCGGCCATCAGGCAGGCCGAGAACGCGAGGTACGGGTTGGCCGCAGGGTCGGGTGAGCGGAACTCGACGCGTTTCGTCTTCGGGTTGGTGGAGTACATCGGGATGCGTACGCATGCGGACCGGTTGCGCTTCGAGTAGACGAGGTTGATCGGGGCCTCGTAGCCGGGCACCAAGCGGCGGTACGAGTTGGTCGTCGGCGCGCAGATCGCGAGCAGCGCCGGCGCGTGCTTGAGTAGGCCGCCGATGTAGTGGACGGCCATCTCGCTTAGGCCGGCGTAGCCCTTCGCGTCGGCGAAGAGGTTCTGTCCGTCCTTCCAGAGGCTCTGGTGCACGTGCATACCGGACCCGTTGTCCTGGAAAAGAGGCTTGGGCATGAACGTGGCGACATAGCCGTGCTGCGCCGCGATGTTCTTGATGATGTACTTGAACACCATCATCTTGTCGCCCATCTTGGTCATCGAGTCGAACCGCATGTCGATCTCGGCCTGGCCGGCGGTGCCGACCTCGTGGTGCTGGACCTCGACGCGGACGCCCGCCTCGATCAGCTTGAGCATGATCTCGGAGCGCAGGTCCTGGAACTTGTCGGTCGGCGGAACCGGGAAGTAGCCTTCCTTGTGCCGCGGCCGGAATGCGAGGTTCGGCTCGCTGTTCTTGCCCGAGTTCCAGATGCCCTCTTCGGAGTCGATGTGGTAGTAGCCGCTGTGCGCGTTCTGGTCGAAGCGCAGCGAGCTGAAGAGGTAGAACTCGGCCTCTGGACCCCAGTAGCTCACGTCCGCGATGCCCGATTTCCGAAGATGCTCCTCGGCCTTCTTGGAGATGAATCGCGCGTCGCGCGTATAGGGCTCGCGAGTGATCGGGTCGACCACGTCACAGATCAGGAACAGCGTCTTGTGCGTGAGGACCGGGTCGATCGTGGCCGAGTCCGCGTCCGGTATGAGCAGCATGTCGCTCTCGTCGATCGCCTGGAAGCCGCGGATGCTGGACCCGTCGAAACCGAGGCCGTCCGTGAAGCTGCTCACCTCGA
>JBAUTF010000384.1:0-4390 GCA_049582065.1 Candidatus Dormiibacterota bacterium
CCGTGGCGCTCGCGCCACTCTTTTGGAATCGCGTAAGTCGAGGCTGCGGCAGGCATGCGCGAATGGAATGCCGTGTCGATGCACGCGACCGCCGGGATCCGTGGCAGGATCGCCCGCACCGAGCTGATGCCGGCCAATGCCGAAGGCAGGTGCAGGGGCGCAAGGTCGCTGATGCTCACCAGGTATGCGATCAGCTCGTGGTCGATGCGTGTCGAAGCCGTGTACCGCGGGCCTCCGTGCACGATGCGGTGCCCCACCGCTTCGACACCGTCCATGGCGCGGACGGCCGACGCGAGTGCGGCCTCATCGAGTCGCCCTTCCGACACCTCGAACTCGTGCTCGGCGAGGACCTTGTCGCCGTCGTCGACGAGGCTCACCTTCAGCGAGCTGGAACCGGCGTTGACGACGAGTACGCGCAAGCCTAGTTAACCAGCGTGGCCAGGGCGGCCGGATTCATTCCGGCCGCGACTTCATGCTTTCTCGCCACGCGTGCAGTACGACACTAAAAGGGCGAAGCGTCCGCTGGGGCCCCCGCGACGCAGTCGCGGGAGATACCCCGAGGTTTCCGCTCATTAATACGGCCAGGTCCAGTCGCTGATCTCGGGGGAGTCCTCGCCGTGGTCGCGCGTGTACTGACGGTGGTGCAGGCGCAGGTCTGTCATCTTCTGCCGCACGTGTGCCGCCTTCGAACCGAGCGACGGCACGCGGTCGATGACGTCTGTGACCAGGTGGAAGCGGTCGAGGTCGTTGAGCATCACCATGTCGAACGGCGTCGTGGTCGTGCCTTCCTCTTTGTACCCGCGCACGTGGAAGTTGTCGTGGTTCGTGCGCCGGTACGTCAGCCGGTGGACCAGCCACGGGTAGCCGTGGTAGGCGAATATCACCGGCCTGTCGCGCGTGAAGATGTCGTCGAACTCCGCGTCGCGCAGGCCGTGGGGATGCTCGCTGGGCGGCTGCAGCCGCATCAGGTCGACGACGTTGACCACGCGCACGCTCACCTCGGGGAGGTTCTGGCGGATGAGGTCGGCGGCGGCCAACGTCTCGAGGGTCGGCACGTCACCGGCACAGGCGAGGACTACGTCCGGATCCCGACCCGCGTCGGTGCTGGCCCAATCCCAGATCCCGAGCCCGCGAGTGCAATGCGCGACCGCGTCGTCCATCGAGAGGTAGCTGAGCGCGGGCTGCTTTCCGGCGACGATGACGTTCACGTAGTTGCGGCTGCGCAGGCAGTGGTCCGCGACCGAAAGCAGGCAGTTCGTGTCCGGTGCGAGGTACACCCGAATGACCTCGGCCTTTTTGTTGACGATGTGGTCGATGAAGCCAGGGTCCTGGTGGGAGAACCCATTGTGGTCCTGGCGCCAGACATGCGAGGACAGCAGGTAGTTGAGAGAAGCGATCGGCCGGCGCCACGGGATCTCACGCGTGACCTTCAACCATTTGGCGTGCTGGTTGAACATCGAGTCGATGATGTGGATGAACGCCTCATAGCAGTCGAAAAGACCGTGACGGCCGGTCAGCAGGTAGCCCTCGAGCCAGCCCTCGCACAGGTGCTCGCTCAAGACCTCCATCACGCGGCCGTCAGGTCCGAGGTGGTCGTCGCCGGGGACGGTCTCCGCGTCCCACGCCCGGTCGGTCGCCTCCAGCACCGCCCCAAGGCGGTTCGAAACGGTCTCATCGGGCCCCATCAAGCGGAAGTTGTCAGGGTTGGCGCTGATGACGTCGCGGAGATAGGTGCCCAGCACGCGCGTCGCCTCGCTGGTGCTCGAGCCGGGCTTTGAGACTTCGACGGCGTAAACGCGGAAATCGGGCAGCCGCAGGTCCTTCAGAAGCTCTCCGCCGTTCGCATGCGGGTTCGCGCTCATGCGCCTCCGCCCGCGAGGCGGGAGCTCGGCCAGCTCCTCGACCAGCCTGCCCGATTCGTCGAACAGCTCCTCCGCCCGGTAGCTTCGCATCCAGTCCTCGAGGATCCTGAGATGGTCGGGCTGGGTCGCGAAGTCGGTCACGGGGACCTGGTGAGCCCGGAACGTCCCCTCGATCTGCTGGCCATCCACCGTCTTGGGTCCGGTCCAGCCTTTCGGCGTGCGCAGGACGATCATCGGCCAGCGCGGGCGCGTCTTCTCGCCGGCCGAGCGCGCCGCATGCTGGATCCTGGCCACCTCGTCGAGCGCCCAGTCCAGGGCGGCGGCCATCTGCTGGTGGACCAGCGCCGGATCGTCGCCGGTCACGTACACAGGGCTGTGGCCGTAGCCTTCGAGCAGGTCGGTGAGCTCGGCCTCCGGAATGCGGGCGAGCACGGTGGGGTTGGCGATCTTATAGCCGTTGAGGTGGAGGATCGGTATCACCGCGCCGTCGCGCGCCGGGTTCACGAACTTGTTCGAGTGCCAGCTCGCCGCCAGAGGGCCGGTCTCCGCCTCGCCGTCGCCCACGATGCCGAAGACGGTCAGGCCGGGATTGTCGAAGGCGGCGCCATACGCATGCACCAGCGCGTAACCGAGCTCGCCGCCCTCGTGAATCGAGCCGGGCGTCTCGGGCGCGTTGTGGCTCGGAATGCCGCCCGGGAACGAGAACTGCCGGAACAGCTTGCGCATCCCGACCGCGTCCATCGTGATGTCGGAGTAGAACTCCGTGTAAGTTCCCTCGAGGTATGCGTTGGCGACCCCAGCGGGCCCGCCATGCCCCGGACCCATGATGTAGATCGCATCGAGGTCGCGTTTCTTGATGACGCGGTTGGCATGGGCATAAATGAAGTTCAGCCCAGGAGTGGTGCCCCAATGGCCCAAGAGGCGAGGCTTGATGTCCTCGAGGCGAAGTGGGCGTTCCAACAGAGGGTTGTCCAGCAGATAGATCTGTCCGGCCGACAGGTAGTTGGCCGCCCGCCAGTAGGCGTTGATGAGGCGCAGCTCTTCGTCATCGAGAGGTTGCGCGCGTGTCACGTCGGGGACGGCGGTGGTCCGGTCACCTGCGTTTTTGGCCATGATGGGCGGCTCTCTCATCATGCGCCCAGCGCGGGTGGGCGTGGTTTGCTCGAAGGGTTCGACCCTGTTCAGGACGTGGACCGGCGAGGGCGTCCCTCGGCCGCGGAGCGGGGTTTGGCCGAACTGCGCAGAGTCTTGCGGCTGCGCGGAGCCGGCCTCGCCGGCGTGGCCGCATCACCCTCGAACCCGGCCATGCGAGCCTTGCCGAGGTTGCTCTTCATGACCCACGCGATGTCTTTGTCCGTCGACTGAAGCCATTTTTCGATGTACGGTCGCGCGTTTTGCCGCGACGCGGCCGCCGCGACGCTCCAGCAGTAGCCGAGCGCTTTGCGCAGCGCCTGAAAGCCTTCGTTCTTCCGGTTCGTCGCCGCACCGAGCGACCTGGTGATGTGGTCCAGGATCATCAGCACCTCGACCGTGTCCTCGGGCCGTCGCAGCAGGTCGGGCTCGCACAGGGCGGCGGCAGCCGCTCTCTGGATGAACGGCGTCTCATTCGCCCAAGACCTCATCTCCACCAGCAACCGCTCCATGTGCTCGCGACCGAATCGCTGCAGCGCGAGGGCAACGCCTTCACGCACGCGCCACCGCGGGTCCGAGGCCAGCTCGTGAAGCCACGTCATCACCGTTTCGGGTTCCATCAATGCGATACGCCCAAGTCCTGCGGTGCCGCAGAGGGCGAGGAACTCGTCGCTGGACGCCGAGAGCCGCCACAAGCGGTCGGCGTCCGCCTCTTCAGCCACCGCCGCCACGAGCTCGAGGTTGGCCCGCGGACCCGGAAGGCCGGAGTGTTTGTGTAGGTAAGGCTCCCAGCGTTTCAGCTCGCGAAGCTCTTCGCGGTACCGCTCGATGCGCTTGCTCACTCGCGCGATCGTAGCGGCAGCGGGCCGGTCGTACGGCACAACCGCCGTGTCGGTCCTCGATGAGAGCATCGCGAAGGCATAATTGACCAAGTCCACGAGGTTTGGGGCAATGAGGTAAAGCGATGAGTGACAGAGGTCGGGACGCCACGATGGATCATCCCAAGAACAGCCGGGACAAACGCCGGATCATGGTCACGCAGCTACTGCACAGCCCGGTCCTGAGCCCCGACGGCGGCCAGGTCGGCCGCGTCGAGGACTTCATCGTCAAGCTGGCCGACGGCGCGTACCCGCCAGTCAAGGGATTGATGGTGCGGATCGGCGCCCAGGACGTGTTCGTCGGCCGCGAGCTCATCGACAAGCTCGACCCGAAAGGCGTGCGCCTCAAGACGCCGGCTCTCGACTCCGCGCCCTTCCAGCGCCGCCCTGGCTAGGTGCTGCTGGCCGCGGACGTGTTGGGTCGCCACCTGGTCGACGTCGCGCGCGGCCGGATCGTGCAGGCTCATGACCTCGTGCTGGCCCCGAGCGACGACGGCTGGGTTCTGCATGGGATCGACC
>JBAUTF010000385.1:0-7767 GCA_049582065.1 Candidatus Dormiibacterota bacterium
CTCCGTCGGTGATGCCGCAGGAATGCTGCGCGTGGACGAGGGTGACCTTGATGCCGTCGACATCGATCGTGCCGCCTGCGTTCCCGCCGATGATGCTCTCGCCGTCGATGCCCTTGGAGCCGAGCCAGGCGCCGACCTCGTAGATGGTCACGATCTTCGGCTTGGTCGCGCGAGCGATCTCTAGCGCGTCATAGACGTGGTCGAAATGGCCGTGCGTGATCAGCATGAGGTCGCAGCGCTCGACTGTCTTGAGGTGGTCGGGTGCGACCGGGTTGTTCATGACCCAGGGGTCGATGAGAATCTCTTTCTGCCCTGCGCTTCTTACTTTCCAGGTCCCATGGCCGACCCAGGTGAAGCTCACGTCAGGATTGAGCGCCATCCGTGCCCTCCCTCGAACTCGTGATGCGGAAAAGCCGATTCTCCCACAGGCCCAACAAGAACACGGCGATGGCGGCCACGGTCCAAAGGTTGGGGAAGAACAGCTCGCACGGCTGCCGGATGAAGCCCACCAGGGCCACCACCAGCACCGCGAGCGGCACGAAGCGATGGGTCTCGATACAGCGCACCACGAGCAGGAGGGCCAGCGGCAGGAGCGGCAGCCACTGGTACGGCCAGACCTCGTTGGGGATCAGCGCGCCGAGGGCGAAAGCCAGCGACATCCCGTAGGCCGGGTTCCAACCGCTGCGCCAGGCCGCCCAGGCCGCCCCGCCGGCGAACAGCACGGCGCTGGAGTAGGAGAGCGCCAGCGCGACCGCGGGCAGGTGGATTGGAGAGGTCACGAGCACGTAGCCAGCCCCCGAAGGCTGGGCGTACGCCTCGCCGCCGATCGTCCGCATGAACAGGGTCCGGACCGAGTCGTAGGCGCAGTCAGGGTTGTGCGATGCGAGGGACGGGATCAGCACGTGCTGGTAGTAGAAGAGCGCGCCGCCCGGTCCCAGGGGGATGAAGCTCGCAGCACTGACTAGCACGAGGACGAGCCCCAGTGCCACGGCGTACCGCACTCGGTGCTCGGGGCGCGGGCCGATGATCATCGCCGCCGGGTAGTACTTCAAGGCTGCGGCCAGGCCGGCGGCAATTCCTGCCAGGGAAGGACGCTTCGCCTCGAGCCAGATCGACGCGATGGCGCCCACGAGCAGCACTCCCCCGCGCTGCCCGGCGCTTACATCCGCAAACGTCGGGGTGAAGGCTCCGGCCACGAGCCAGAAGGCGGGCTGGGCCAGGGGATGACGGGTGGCGACGACACGGTAGAGCAGCCAAAGTGCCAGCACCAGCGCGACTCCGTCGATCGCCGTCCAGACCTCGACTCCGATGCTCTTGGGCAGCAGCGCGACCGGGGCTGCGAGCGCCGCCAGCGGTGGCGGGCTGACGAACTCGTCGATGCCGCCGGGCGGCGCGATGATGTGCAGCCTCGCAAGGTAAGCCGCCGCCGCGTCATACATGTGCGCGGGGTTCGTCAGGTATGCGTGCGCACCCTCCCACATCCCCTCGGCGTCGGGGCGGCGCGACACCAGCGCGGACAGGACGACCAGCCGCAGCCAGAACACCGCCGCGATCACCCAGTACAGGACGGGCCGCGACAGCACGTCGGCGGCCGCCAGTCTCAGGCGGGTGGGCAAATTAATCGGTCGGAGTTCGGACGCGACCGCGGGCGTCGCTGCGGGTGAGCCAGCTGGTCTCTTTCAAGAACTTGATGAAGGAATGCACCGATGACGGGAGCTTGCGACGGCGCAGGTGCACGATGTGCCAGTCGCGCTGGATGGGAAAGCCGCGCACGTCGAGCTCGACCAGCCGGCCGCCCGACAGCTCGAGCGCGCACGCATAGCGCGACAGAACGGCCAGCCCGAGCCCTGACTCGACCGCGTGCTTGATCGCGCCGTTGGAGCCGAGCTCCATCGCGACTGTCAGACGTGCGCCAGCCTTGCGGGCCGCTTTCTCGAGCGACCACCTGCTGCCGGACGCAGCCTCGCGCATGACGAACGGCTCGGCGGCGAGATCTTTCAACGTGAGCCCGCGCTTGCCTGCGAGTGGGTGTCCCGCCGGCGCGACCACCACGAGCTCGTCGGTGATGAAGGGCAGGACCGCAAGCTCGGGGTCTTTGAGCGCAGGGCCCACGACCGCGAGGTCGAGCTCGTTGCGCAGCACCTGCTCTTGCACGTGGGCGCGCGTGCCGATCTCGAGCGCGATGACCAGGCCAGGATGGAGCTTCTTGAAGGCGCCCAGCGCAGCGGGCAGGAGGTACACGCCGACAGTGGTGCTCGCGCCTACGCGCAGGCTTCCTCGTTTGATGCCGCGCATCTCCTCCAGCACGAGCGTCGCCTCGTCGACGACGTCGAGCGCTCGACGCGCATATGTGTAGAGGACCGAGCCGGCCTCGGTGAGCTCCACCGTCCTGCCGAGCCTGTCCAGCAACGGCTGGCCGAGCGCCTCTTCGAGCTCTTTGACCTGGTACGAGACCGATGGCTGGCTGAGCCGCAGGTTCTGCGCCGCGAGGCTGAAGCTCTTCATGTCGGCGACCGCTTTGAAGGTCCGCAATTGACGCAGTGTCACCGCTCGGTCGAGATCCGGCTCTGAGGGGCTGCGCTCCGGCACGCGCCTACGATATGCGGTATGGCTGCCCGCAAACCCAAATCGCTGACACCGGTACGCAGAACCACCCCGAGCCTCGCAGGCGTAGAAGCTCCGCAGCGCCCGGCGACCACCGTTTCCGAGCAGAAGATCAACCAGTACCGAAAGCGCCGCTACCAGGCGCTGCATGCCGAGACCGAAGCGGCGAACAAGCGGCGCGCAGCCGGCAAGGCCACCGCGCGCGACCGCATCGAGATGCTGCTCGACGACGGCTCGTTCGTCGAGCTCGACCTCTTCGCAGCGCACCGCGCCTACGGTTTCGGGATGGAGGACCGCCGGATCTCCGGCGACGGCGTGGTCGCGGGATTCGGGGAGATCGACCGGCGGCCGGTGGCCGTTTACGCGTATGACGCGACGGTGTTCGGCGGCTCGCTGGGCGAGGTCACCGCCGAGAAGATCGTCAAGGTGCAGGAGCTGGCGCTGCGCAACCGGGTGCCGATCATCGGCATCAACGACTCGGGTGGCGCCCGCATCCAGGAAGGGGTGGTGGCGCTCGCCGGCTACGCGGACATCTTCCTGCGCAACGTCAGGGCATCTGGGGTGATCCCGCAGATAAGCATCATCGCGGGGCCGTGCACCGGCGGCGCCGTGTACTCGCCTGCCATCACCGACTTCATCTTCATCGTCGCCGGGCAAGGCTATATGTTCATCACCGGCCCGGAGGTCATCCGCGTCGTGACCGGCGAGGACGTGACCTTTGACGAGCTGGGCGGCGGCGACGTGCACAACGCGACGTCCGGCGTGGCGCACTTCCTGCCCCGCACCGAGCAGGCTTGCGCCGACGGCGTGCGCAAGCTTCTCTCCTACCTGCCGTCGTCCAACGGTGAGCGTCCGCCGTTCGTCCCGACCACCGACGACCTCGAGCGCGCGGACCCGGAGCTGCAGACGATCGTGCCCGAGTCACCCAACAAGCCCTACGACATGCGCCAGCTCGTGTCGCGCGTGCTCGACCAGCGTGAGTTCTTCGAGATCCAGCCGTTCTTCGCGCCCAACATCATCGTGGGCCTTGGCCGGCTCGGTGGCCACGTGGTCGGCATCGTCGGCAACCAGCCGAAGGTGCTCGCCGGCGCAATCGACATCAACGCGTCGGTGAAGGCCGCGCGGTTCATCCGCTTCTGCGACGCCTTCGGCATCCCGATCATCTCGTTCGTCGACGTGCCGGGATACTTGCCCGGCCGCGACCAGGAGCATGGCGGCATCATCCGCCACGGCGCGAAGCTGCTCTACGCGTACGCCGAGGCGACCGTGCCGAAGCTGACGGTCATCACCCGCAAGGACTACGGCGGCGCCTACTGTGTCATGTCGCCCAAGCAGATGGGCGCGGACCTCAACCTTGCCTGGCCGACGGCGGAGATCGCGGTGATGGGACCCGAGGCCGCGGTCAACATCATCTACAAGCGCGACCTGGCGGCCTCACCCAACCCGGCCGGGCGGCGCAAGGAGCTGGTCGCCGAGTACACGGCGCGCTTCGCCAACCCTTACGTCGCGGCCGAACGGGGCTACATAGACGACGTGATCGAGCCGAACCAGACGCGCCGGGAGCTGGTGCGGGGGCTGCAGCTGTGCCTGCGCAAGACCGTCGAGCGACCGCCGCGCAAGCACGGCAACATCCCGCTGTAGCCCTGATCACCTCCCCGCTCGCGGGGAGGTGGCGCGAAGCGCCGGTGGGGAGGGGCGTCGCGGGTGGGGGGCGTCTTACCGGGCACGGTCCTCCCCATCCCCCGGCTACGCCGGGGACTTCCCCATGAATGGGGAAGTGGCCGGGTTGAACCCGGCCGCCCAGGCAACGTTTCAGATAGCAGCGGAAGTGGGAGGCAGCGTCGACAGGGCGGAGCGTCGCAGCCGTTCCGATTTGCGGCAGAACTCATCGACGGTGACGATGAGCTCGGCGTGAGACCACGTGAGCGGGGACACCGACAGCGGTGCGCCGGTGTTGGGGTCCAGCTGCTCTGAGAGCAGCCCGCCCGGGATCTGGTGGGCGACCACCCAGTTGATGATGTCGCGCGCAGGCTTGAGGTCGTGGGTGTCCTGCGCGGTCGAGATGTACCACTGCGCGAGCCACAACGTGCACATGAACCACGGGTTGCCCGGCACCTTGGTCGTGTCGGCCTCCACCTTGAAGTAGTAGTCGTCGGTGTAGCGCGCGATCCCGCCACACGATGCCTTGTTGGCAAGCTGTTCGGCAATCGCGCGCATCGTTTCCGTAATGCGCTTGTCGTCTGCCGGGTACATGCCGAACCGCCACAGGCCGTAAATCGCGCTGTCCAGGACCATGTCGAAGGTCTGAGTGCCGTCGTCCTCCACCGTGACGCGCCGCGCGAAGCGCTTCAGGTCGGGGCTGTACATATGCGTGTCGGCGGCCACGCGCAGGCGGTCGGCCGCGTCGCGATAGCGCACGTAGGCGGCGACGTCGCCGAACAGGTCGGCGAAGTTTCGCGCGGCGTCGAGGCCTCCCCATACTGCGCCGACCGTGAACGCGTGCACGCCCCAACGCTCCTCCCACAGGTCCCATGACGGCATGACGAGACCATTGCGCTGGTCGATGTAAGACACCATCCAGTCGGCTGCCGGGACGACCAGCGTCGTGTAAAGGCCGACCACGAAATCGAGGTTGCCGTGGATGTGGTAGTGCTGCCACAGCGCCCAGAGCACCAGGCCCGTCTCGTCCTCCTGGATCGGCAGCGTGCGCACCCCGTGCGAATCCACCCACGGAAGCCACGAGCTGCCGGGCAGGCCGTACGGCGTGTACTTGTGCAGGAAGAAGCCCTCCTCAACCAGCGCCTGCTGGCAGAAGGTGAAGAACTGGCGAGTCACGTCCTCGTGGCCGGCGCGGTCGAGCGAGTTGGCGACGAGAGCGCCGTCGCGCGGCCAAGCGTAGGCATACGTGTCGCGGGCGAATTTCGTGATGTCGAAATCCGTCGCCGCGATGATGGCGCCGCGATTGTCGGCGTGGGCGCGGGCGGTCAGGATGCTGCGCCGGTAAAGGTTCGTCACGTCCGGCCCGAGCTCCTCATCGATGTGGCGGTGGTCCTTCTCCGCCCAGACTCGCCAGTACGTGATGGTCCTGCCGCGGTATGTGTCTGGGCCGCGACCGACGATCAGGTCTTGTCCGTACGTGGTCACCTCGCTCAGACGGTTGCCCATGCAGACCCAGTGGGTGAGGGATCGGGACTGGTTGGGCGCGCACGGTCCGAAATCGAAACCCACCGTGCAGTCGACCGAGCCCTGCTCGATCGGATTCTTGCCCAGGACGCCATCCTGTGCGTCTACCCACGTCCCCGCAGCGCCATTGCCCTTCTTTCCGTTGGCCCAGGTGTCGATGCCGAACTCTGGTCCTGAGTCGCCGCCCAGGAGGAAGTAACGATCCGCCTTATAGGCGATCACGCCGCGATGTCGGGGATCGAAAGCGACGGTGTTGCCGATGTCGCTGCCTTCGATGTACCAGTCGTAGTGGAAGAACACGCGGCCCACGTTGTAGCCGGCCGTCGACGATACCTCGACGTTGCGGATGAACCAGTTCCGGGCCAGGTCGATGAAGTCCTCGAAGTGGACCGAGATTCCCAACGTGGGATGCTTCAGCGTGACGTCGCTGACGAGCGAGTCCTCGGCGTATCCGAGGCGGCGTTCCCAGGCGTCGTCTTCGAGCCAGGCGAACTTGCCGTCGATGAAGAATCCCGTGCGACACACGTTGCCCATCGTGTGATTCGCATCGCCGACCCGCGGGAAGTACAGGTCGCGGACCGAGTAATGGGCGTCGAAACCGACCAGGGCGTTGCCGTTTCCGATCACGAGGCTTCTTGGCACGGTTTGCGGGCAATGCTACCCCTGCGTTGACAGGCTGGGTTCCCGTTTAGGGATGCGCATCCTACAATCGCGGCACAGCACAAACCCAGGAACCCCCGGAGTACCACGTCTTGGAAACAAATCCAGAACAGTTCAGCCCACCCATTCGCATCGTGGCGTCGAAGAAACGCCGAAGGACCGTGGCCGCGCGGCTGCGTTCCGGAGTGCTCGAGCTGCTCGTGCCCGCATGGATGTCGCGCGTCGAGCGTGAGCATTGGGCGGAGGTCATGCGTAGCCGTCTTGAACGGCGGATGCAGCGCTCCCGGCCATCTGACGAGAGGCTCCTGCAGCGCGCGCGCAGCCTGAATCACCGCCACTTCGACGGCAGGTTGCGCTGGACCTCAATCGGGTTTGCCGAGATGCAGCACTTGTGGGGAAGCTGCACCTTCACCGATGGCGCGATCCGCATCGCCAGGCGCGCCGCCTCGCTTCCGGACTGGGTGCTCGACTACCTGCTGGTGCACGAGATGGCGCACCTCGAGCACAGCGACCACGGACCGGCATTTCACGAAATGGAGGAGCGCTATCCGCTCGCCGAGAGAGCGCGAGGCTACCTGATGGCGCTCGACGCCCGCCTATCGCCAGAGGGACTCCCGGGCTAGAGAGCACCGCGGATGAAGTCGGCCACACGCTCGCCGATCATCATCGTCGGGAGGTTGATGTTCGCCCGCGGGATCGTGGGCATGACTGAGGCGTCCGCAACGAAGAGGTCGTCGATGCCTCTCACCCGGCAGTGGTCGTCGACGACTGCCATCTGGTCTCCATCCGGACCCATCCGGAGCGTGCCGGACGGGTGGTAGTCGGTGGCGTGGAAATCGAGCAGGTGACTGCGTAGGGCTGCTTCATCGTGGGCTGTCCTGGAATCGGGCAGAAGGAGCTCGCATTTCATGCTCTCACCCAGCACGTCCGCCACATCGAACGCCACCCTGGCGCCGCCGATCATTCTCTGCAGGTCACGCGGGTTGGAGAAGTAACGGTGATCGATGTGCGGCTCGGCACGCGGGTCCCTCGATGCGGCCCTCACGAGTCCCTGCGATTCGCAGTCGCTCACCTCGACGTAGAGGCCGTTCAAGCCGGGCATCGCGAAGAGCTCGCCGAAGACAAAGGTGAACTTGACGTCGTCCACCGCGAGGGAAGGATAGGTCCGGAGCTTCAAGGTTGGGCCGATCGGGATGAAGCCGGTCGGAACCTGCTGGCCGGCGTCGATCGCGATCAACGTAGATACGTGGTCGAGAAGGTTCTCGCCCACGCCTGGCAGCTCGAGCACCCTCTTCACTCCGATCTCGTCCAGGACCTCGC
>JBAUTF010000386.1:0-4890 GCA_049582065.1 Candidatus Dormiibacterota bacterium
GGATGGGCGCCTGCTGATAGCGGCGGTCGAACCGCTCTGACAGCTTCACGATTGGTTCCGCTTGTTCCGCAGGGCCGCCTTCAGCAGGCGGCGATGCGCGCGGCCCGCGACCGCCTTCACGGCCGGATCCGGGTCGGCCGCCGCCAGCAGGCTCAAGCCATCGGTGGCCGCAGCGTCGCCGATCATCGCCAGCGCCTTGCAGGCCGCGAAGCGCACCTGCTTCGGCCAGCGGCGGTCGTGCGCGATGCCAAGCAGCGGCGCCACCCGCAGGTTGTCCTTCCTCAGGCCGCATGCGAGGACGGTCGCCACCGCTGCCTTCTCGGATGGCGGCTGCCTCATCAAGGCTTCGATGTCCACATCGGAGGCGGCCTGGGAGAGCGTGATCGCCAGGCGGTGCAGCGGCACCTCGGCCGCCATCCCCATCAGGATCTCGACCGCCCGGCGGCCGCCAAGCTGCCCAAGGGCCCGCATGGCCGTTCGCCGGACGCGCGGGTCGGCATCGCCCATCAGGTCCCCGATCCACGGCACCGCCTCGGTGAGGCGCATCGCGCCACACAGCCGGCAGGCGGCCATCCTGACTGCCGGGTCGCCGGTCGCAAGCGAATCGAAGATCTCGTCGGTGAGGCCTGAGTGCCGGAAAGCCTCGGTCACCCGCCGGTGCGCGGCGAGGCCGCTGCCCGGCCGGGCCAGCGCGGCAGCGATGACCCTGGCCACCGGCGCCGACTCCGCCAGAAGGTCGCCGGCGCTTATGTTGGAGATCACCGCGGGCTCACCGGCAAGCGCCCCGTTAAGCACCCGGTCAATGCGCTCGGCAAGTCGCGACCGCGCCGAGGGCACCAGTAACGCCGACTGAGGCGTCGGCCTCGTATTCGAGCCAATAGTGCGATGCGGGGGGTCGATCTGGGGGGACGTTGGTACATTATCGACGTTTTGAGTGCCCATGAGGTTCGCGAAACCTTATCTCGGGCGCGGGAGGAAGATCCTCGTCAAGTGGCTGGTAGCACGGATCCTGGCGCCGCCGACACGCCTTCCGCCCTGCAGGCAAGGGTGCGGATCCTGGAGATGTCGCCGGTCTTCGCCGAGCTGGGCGACGGCACGCTCCGGGCGACCGCGCGCCGTATGAGGTCCCTCGGCCTCAAGTCCCGTGACACGCTCCGGATCGGCGGACAGGGCGGCGACGCGGTGGTTTTCCTGGCGTCCGGGCAGGTCGAAGAGTCGATCGCGGACGGGACGGGCAAAGCCTTGTTGACACGCCGTCCGGCGCCGGGCGACCTCGTCATCCTGCCCGCCCCACGCACCGGCGACCGCTACGTCACGAGCATCTTCGGGCTCACCGACGCCGTCCTGCTCACCCTGGACAGGGACGGCCTGCTCGATGGGCTCGGCCCCGACGTCGAGGCGGTGGCGGTGACCCTGGACAAGCTGTGGGAGCAGGAGCTGTCCGCGGCGCGGGCGATCGAGGCTCAGGCCAAGTCGCGCACTGTCGCGCCCATCGTCGCGTTCTTCTCCGCCAAGGGCGGTTCGGGCACGACCACGCTGGCGATCAACACGACGGCGGCCCTGGCCAAGAAGTTCCCTCACCAGGTGCTGCTGATCGACCTGTCAGCGCCCTTCGGCCACGCGGCCCTGTTCGCAGACCTCATCGCCACCGGTTCCATCGCCAGCGCCTCCAGGGCGGCGGCGGCCGACTTCGAGACCGTGCTCAGGGGCAACATCGTCAATCACCGCTCGGGGATGGGGGTGCTCCCCGGGACGCTGCGACCGGAGGAAGTCGACACCGTGACTGGTGACCTCACCGGGCGCGTTCTAGACGTTGTGGTCGACTGGCAGAAGGTGATCGTGGCCGACCTCGGGACCTCGCTGGGAGAGGCGGCCCTCGCCGTCATCGAGCGGGCCGAGTGCCTGGTCGTGGTCACTCCGCCCGAGATCGCGGCGATGACCGACGCGCGCCGAGCGCTCGCCGTATTCCGAGACATCATGAGCGTCCCTGACAACAGGATCGTGCTTGTCCTCAACCAGCGGGCGCCTCATCCCCCGCTCGACCGCGCTGCGGTGGAATCGATCCTGGGCCGCAAGATGTCCGTGGTCGTCGGTTTCGACGACTCGAGGCCGGAGGACTCGACTTTGGCCGGGGGCCTGGTCTCCCAGCGCGACCCGTCATCGCTGGTCTCACGCGGAGCCACCGAACTCGCCCGCGTGATCCTGGCGAGCCTGAAGCTCGATGGATGACGGCGGGCGCAGACGGCGTGGCCAGGCCCTGGTCGAGCTCGCGATCGCTTTACCCGTGCTCATGTTCCTCGCCGCCGGCACCATGGAGATGGGCCGAGGGTATTCCTTTGCCATGGCGACCTCGAATGCGGCCAGGGACGGCGCGAGGTATCTAGCCGGCAAGACCGCCACCACCAACGGCGCCGGCGTGGCAGCGATGTGCAGCCTGGAGACCGCGGACCTGGCGGCGGTCACTTCCAACGTCAGCTGCCCGACCCTGGTGACGGTCAAACCCGCCGCCGGCGCGTACACCCCGACACCGGGCCAGGCGATCGTGGTCGTTTACTGCGGAAGCCCCACCGACTGCACGGGTTCGGTCACCTCCCTCTCGCAGAAAGAGGTCGACGTTTACGTGTACTACGGGTTCAGCGACTTGAATCTCCTTGGAGGCGCGATCACAATCTCAGGCAGCAGCCGCGCCACGACGTCGTGGTGAGACTGGGGAGAGGTCACGGCTGGTCCGCCGGCCAGGCGATGGTCGAGTTCGCGCTGGTGGCTCCTGTCGTCCTCCTGCTGATCGGCGCCACCGTCGACATCGGGCGTGGCCTGCTCCTCTACACGCTTCTGCAGGGCGCGTCGCGAGACACCGCGCGCCAGGCGACGCTGGCCTACTACAACGGGTCCAACCTGCTGCCGCCGGACTGCACGGCCCTGGCGACGCCGTGCACCCTGACCTCCATCGTCAATGGGGCTCATGCCCTCGATTCGCTCGGCGTCTCCGTCGTCTACCTCGACTCCACGCTCACGACCTCACCTCCCACATACGGCACCTATGTCCCCAATGCCGACACCACGCAGCCCGGCACCATCACGTTGATCCCGGCCGACACCAACAACACCGTTTACGTCTTCATCTATGAGCTGGACTCGAACGCCAGCCCGGTCACTCGATGGGGATGTCCGTCGTGCGGTCCCGTGCGCACGACCGGAAACCAGCGGGTCGTCGTGGACCTGAAGCTCAAATGGCAACCCGTGCTCGCCCGGTTCCTCGGCATCCCGGGTACGGTCACGTTCGACTCGCAGTCGGTCGATCGGCTCGAGTACTGATGCGCGGCCGGCCACAGTCCGGGCAGGTGATCGTGCTGGTCGCATTTGCGCTGCTCGCCCTCATCGGGACCGCGGCGCTGGTGCTCCTGGCGGGATCGGTCGAGTGGCAGAGAAACCAGCTCCAGCAGCTGGCCGACCAGGCTGCGCTCGACTCCGCCATGAAGATCGGCGTCGGCTGCAGCGCCGGGAGCGCGACCACGGTCATCACCGAGGCCGACAACTTCATCGCCACCCAGCGCTCGCGCACCGGCACGCTCAACGTCGCCGCCGGCACGTGCGCGACGCCCTACACCGGCACCGACACGTTCGCGGGCGGGCTGAGCGAGACGATCCACTACCCCTATCGCGCGCACCAGCAGCAGGTCGAGGTGATCCTCACGCTGACCCTTCCCATCTCGTTTGGGACCCAGCTGGGCCAGACCACCACCACCGTGGTTCGCCGCGCCGTGGGCCAGCAGCTTGCTGGTTCGACGGCGGCCCTCGCCGCGACGACTCTCTCCTGCACTGGTGGCCAGGTCAACGTCGCCGGGTCGGTGATGGCACAGAACAACATCTCCTTGAGCGGCGGCTGCGCCGTGTACGCGCACACCCGTTTCGACGCCGCGTCGGGCACGTACTCGGACCTCGGGGATGTCTCCGTGTACACCGCGGGCCAGAGCTGGTCCGGGGTGGGCGGCTCGTGCAGCCCGGGAGCGAGCATCGGCAGCACGAACGCGATCTGCTCCGACGGCTCCGAGGCGTCCGGTCATGCCCCAGTGGCTTGCGGGACGGCCGGCACGAGCGCATTCCTGTCGGCCGCAGACGCTGCCGTGAACCCGAACCCTTGCGCCGCCGGCAAAGCGCCGCAGCCCCCACCGCCGGTCTCGACCGCGCTGCCTCCCGAACCGAACGCTGACCCGCTGATCGACGCGACCCTCCCGGGCGGCGTCGCGTGCACCTCCGGCGGAAGCTATGCGAGCATCGTGGTGAACGGCGTCACCGTCGGCACCGGAAACGCCGGCGCGCCGACCAAAGACGCCTCCGGCTTCTATCACTTCAAAAGCGGTTGCTACGGCTATCTGAATCCGGGCGCCCTCACCAGCGGAGGGAGCATCGCCAACGTGCAGTCCGGCCCAGAGGTCGTAACCGGAAGCGGAAATGTGACGGCGACGCTGCCGGTGGCCAGCACGGCCGGCGATCTGCTCCTGGCCACCGTGGTCGGCGGCAACAACGTGTCTCCTTTCAGCGGTCCGGCCGGTTGGACTCGGGCAGCGTCCGTCGGCCAGTCGGGAGACGGGGAGGTCGAGATCTGGTACCTGGCCAACTCCTCGGTCCCTGTGACCAGCGCCGCCTTCACCTCGGGCAGCAGCACCAGCATTGCCCAGCTCTCCGAATGGCGCGGCGTCGCAACCGTCGCCGCCCTGGACCGTACCGGCACCGCCACCTCGTCATCCAACGTCACAGCAAGCACAGTCTCCACCAGCGCGGCCGACACGGCCGCAGGAGACCTGGGCATCACTGTCACCACCTGGACCTCGGGCACCTTCAGCAGCGGCGCCGGCTGGTCGACCATGTACCACGACAATGGGATCGCGA
>JBAUTF010000387.1:0-2178 GCA_049582065.1 Candidatus Dormiibacterota bacterium
TCCTTGGCGCCCTTCCACTCGAAGATGCCGTTCGCGAGGGTGCCGACTCCGGCCGGCCGGCGGCCGCGGTGCCGGGCAGTCCACAGGCTGATGCTTTCCGAGACCTGGTGCGCAAGCTGGCCGCCCAGGTCAGTATTCGAGCCTTCCGCCGGCTCCCGGTCATCCAGGTCCGGTGAGGTTGTGTGTCATCTCAGACATCCACGGAAACGTCGAAGCTTTGCGAGCCGCGCTGCGGCGGATCAGGGTCATGACACCTGACCTGGTCCTCATCGCAGGCGACCTGGCCGCCCACGGCCCACGGCCCTCGGAAACGCTGGCTGAATTGCGGGAGCTGGGCCAGGCGACAACGATCCGCGGCAACACCGACCGCTACCTGGTCGATCCCGCCACGGTCCCTCTCCGCAACTGGCCGGAAGATGAAGCGCCTGAGCGCCTGCGCTCACTGGAATGGACGCGCGAGCAACTGGGAGATGACGGCCTTCAGTTCCTGGCTGGTCTGCCTGCGCAGGCCGAGATCGACGACTGCATTCTTGTCCACGGTTCGCCGGGCAGCGATGAGAAGGGCATCTTCCCCTCTACGCCCCTGGAGGCATTCGACACCCCTGCCTGGAGTTGCGTAATGGCGTGCGGCCACACCCACGTGCCTGCCCACCGCCGATTCGGTGGGCGCCACCTGGTCAACGCCGGCAGCGTCGCGTGGAACCTGGACGGCGATCCGCGCCCTTCGTTCGCAGTGGTGGAGACGGATGGGCATGGTGCTGCTGCGAATACCCTGGAGCGCGTCGACTACGACCGCGCCGCCGTCGTCGACGATCTGGAGACCAGGCAGGTTCCCTGGCGTGAGAAAGTGCGTCGCTTCATTGGGGCCGGCCGTGTCAGCTGATTCCCTGGTCAGGCCCCACGGGCCTGAACGGCAACTTCGGCCGCTGCTGGTGCCACTCGCAGAGCGGGCTCAGGAACGGAAATGGGCAGCCGGCTTGACGCGGCTGCCGATGACTTCGCGCGAGACCTCCGACCTGGTCATGCTCGGGATCGGCGCCTTCACGCCGCTCGCCGGCTTCATGGGCAAGCACGATTGGCTGGGCGTGTGCCGCTCGATGGCCCTGTCCGGAGGCACATTCTGGCCGATCCCCATCACCCTCTCCGCGACCGAGGAGGATGCCGGACGGGTCGCTCTGGGTGAGGAGGTGGCGCTCACCGATACCGCGAGCGGTGAGCTGATGGGCACGATGCAGGTCGAGGAGAAGTACTCGATCGACAAGGAGTACGAGTGCCGGCAGGTGTTCCGGACCGCGGATGAAAAGCATCCTGGCGTGGCCAAGGTCGTGGCCCAGCCTCCGGTCAACCTCGCCGGCCCGGTGCGCGTCCTCAGCGAGTCGTCATTCCCGGACCTCTACGCAGGCATCTACATGCGACCCGCCGAGACCAGGGCGCTGTTCGAAGCGAAGGGTTGGAAGACCGTCGCCGCCTTTCAGACCCGCAACCCGATGCACCGCGCACACGAGTACCTGGCCAAGATCGCGGTGGAGACCTGCGACGGCCTGCTCATACACCAGCTCCTTGGGAAGCTGAAGCCGGGGGACATCCCCGCCGAGGTCCGGGTGCGCGCCATCAACGCGCTGGTCGAGCGGTACTTCAAACCCGACACCGTGATCCAGGCGGGTTATCCCCTGGAGATGCGCTATGCCGGCCCGCGCGAAGCCCTGCTCCACGCGGTCTTCCGGCAGAACTATGGGTGCAGCCACCTGATCGTGGGCCGCGATCATGCCGGGGTCGGAGACTACTACGGTCCTTTCGACGCCCATCGGATCTTCGACGAGATCCCCGCCGACGCGCTCGAGCTGCGGCCGCTAAAGATGGACGCGACGTTCTTCTGTTCCGCCTGCGAGGGCATGGCCTCCGGACGCACTTGCCCGCATGACGAGACGCAACGGCTGAGCATCAGCGGCACTCAAGTGCGCCAGATGCTCTCGAACGGGCAGGAGATCGACCCCCATTTCAGCCGCCCAGAGGTGCTCGCGATATTGCGCCAGTACTACCAGGGCATCGCGCGGAACGACAACGCCGAAGCCACCTCCCAGGTGGCGGGCCGAGCGCAACCAAAAGCGAGGTGAGAGGTGCCGACCTATGTGAACCCGGACAAGTGCGATGGCTGCAAGGCGCTCGACAAGCCGGCGT
>JBAUTF010000388.1:0-14588 GCA_049582065.1 Candidatus Dormiibacterota bacterium
GCCGGTTCGGGACCGTGAGGCCCCGGGTTCAAATCCCGGGCCCCCGACCAGTTCCGCAATTGCCTTGGGGGGCCAGACGCCAGGAGTTAAGCAGAGGCGTGCGCCCCTTGACGCGATCAACGCGGGCGCAGCTGCTCGTGTACGTTCACCGTCCAGGCGAACGTGTTGGTTGACAACCAGGGCGAGGGGGGCAACCATCTGAGGGAAACATGGACATGCCCCAAATGGCCCGGGTGGCCCCTTCAGGTCGTCAGCCGAGCAACTATCTGCCGAACACAGTCGGAATTGGCCGGCTACGCCTCATCAACGTGGCGATGGGCTCACTTCACCTCGTGCAGGGGATCCTTATGGTCCTACTCTCCTCAAGCTTCTCCCTCCCGCTAATGACCAATTTCCTCTACTTCAGCCCGAATGCGCAGACTTTGGCGCCAAGGCCAGAAGTGCTTTTGAATGTCAGGCTCGGCCCGGCGATCGCCGCCTTCCTCTTCCTCTCATCGATCGCGCATTTCGTGGTCGCCTCACCCTGGGTCTATCCCTGGTATGCACGCAACGTGCGGCTGGGCGCCAACCCCGCGCGCTGGGTCGAGTACTCGTTGAGCTCCTCGCTGATGATCGTTCTCATTGCGATGCTGGTCGGCATCTACGACATCGCTGCCTTGGTCGCCATATTCGGCGTGAACGCCTCGATGATCCTTTTCGGCTGGACGATGGAGCGCTACAACCTGGGTCGAGTCTCTGTCGACTGGCTCGCTTACTGGTTTGGCGTCCTGGCAGGCGCCGTGCCCTGGATCGCGATCGGAATCTACCTGTTTGGTGCCGGTGCCGGGAGCAGCAGTCGCCCACCCACCTTTGTCTACTTCATTTACGCATCGCTCTTCGTTTTCTTCAGCGTCTTCGCTCTGAACATGGTGTTTCAGTACCGCCGCATCGGCCGATGGAAGAATGTTCTGTACGGTGAGCGCGTCTACATGGTCCTTAGCCTGGTTGCGAAGTCCGCTCTGGCATGGCAGGTGTTCGCCGGCACTCTGCGCCCCAAGTAACGGCTGATCGCCGTCGCTGCGACAACCAGATCGTCGATCCTGCTGCGAGGAAGAGGTCAGGCTGCTCGCATCCTGGGCACGAGCACCCGGCGGCGTTCCGCCAGTGCGGTGCGGACCGATTCTCGGAAACCAGCCGGCGTCACCCCCAGCTCCGCAGTGAGCAGAGGGCGCTCGGCGACCAGGTCGTGGCGAAGGCTGGCGACGAGGGAGCGCGCCACGTTCATGTCGACCTTGGTGACGAGTCGCAGCCAGTGCGCGGACAGCTCCGGGGAGAGGAATGGAACTGGGAACATGACCGGCTTTCGCCCGCGCAACTCGAAACCCGTGATCTCAAGCATCGCGCGGTAGGTCAGAACGTCCGGGCCAACGAGATCCACTTCGCGCCCGCCCGGGATCCCTGCCGCACCGGCCAGGCAGCGGACGGTGTCATCAATGGAGACCGGCTGGCACAGGCTGGCCAGCCAGCGTGGGGCAATCATCAGAGGAAGGCGCTGGCATAGCCCATAGAGGATGTCGAACGACGCCCCCCCCGAGCCCACCACGACCCCTGCCCGGACGGCAAGCGCGCCCGTCCCTTCGATGAGCATCAATCCGACTTCGCGTCTACTCTCGAGGTGGGCTGAGAGACCACCACTGGGGTAGAGCCCCCCCAGATAGATGACGCGCGCGACGCTCTGTCGGCGGGCTGCACGAATGAAATTCTCGGTCGCGATCTTCTCCCGAGCAGCGAACCCCCGTCCCTCGGCCATACCGTGAACGAGGAAGTAGGCGAGGTCTGCGCCCTCCAGCGCCCGGTCGACGCCCTCCCCGGTCCCGAGGTCGCAGCGGACGTGCTCGACGCCGACATCGGCCGACGCACCGGGCTGCGGGAGGCCACCCGGATGACCCGGTCGGTCCGGCGCAAGGCGGGAAGCAGCCTGCGGCCGATAAAGCCGGTCCCCCCGAGGACGACTATCCGTTCCATAAGCGCTCGCGGGTCAGCCGTGGGTGCGCGTTGAGCTTGGCGGCTGGCGCTGCCGCCGCCTCGGCCGGCAGCAGCACGGCGACGATTACCGAACGCTTCGAGATGGCACCCTGGAGAGCGGGTTCGGCAGTGGGTCCCTTCTGCAGCCTGTTGCTCATGCTTACCTAAGGTTGTTCCTGGTCCCCATGCCGCGTCGCCGTGCGAACGGCTTGGATCTGGGCCCTGTCGTTTGACGGGACGGGGTCTATGTGTAGTAGTTCATGTAGTACCCCAGTCGATCCGGGCGGCTGAAACAGGCCTCAAGTCGCCGCGGGCAGCATCGAAATAAGCTCAAAACCCTTGAAATCGATCTCGGTGGACGAAACCGCGCAGATTGGGAACCTATCGGCAGCAATCAGGGCGGAGAAGGTCAGCCGGCGCGCACCAGGCATCGTATCCAGCCTTGCGTCGCCGTATATCCGCGTATATACTGGGCCCATGAAGCTGGTGAAAATCCGCCGGGTCGGAAACAGCAACGTGGTTTCGATACCTCACCAACATGAGGATTTGGGGTTCAAACCAGATGCCCAGGTCATGGTCACGGCGTTGCCGTCCGGAGAGCTGCGAGTTCTTCCGGTGGCCAATGTCCGCAAGATGATCCGCGAGTACGGCCGGCGAGTTATCGCCGAGGATCGGCGCGCTCTCCAGATCCTGGACGACTTCGACCAGAAGAAGGCCTGACGAGGCCTCTTCGCTTTCGGGTCGGCATGTCACCTGGGTCGAGTCCGGACCTGCTCTACCTCGAGTTGGAGGACGTGATCGGTCTGTACGCCGATTTGTTTGGCCTCGACGACCAAGGCGCCCAGGATCTCCTGCGGAATCCGGATGGCCTGCGCAGTGCCCTGAACCGTGCGAGAACGTACGCGCACTACATGAAGGCCGACATCGCGACACAGGGCGCCGCGCTGGCACACGGCATCGCCGAGGGACAGCCATTCCTCGAGGGCAACAAGCGAATTGGTCTCATCGCCCTTAGGACCTTTCTGGCCATCAACGGCTATGACGTCGAGGCATCTCAGGAAGAGAGAGCGGACTGGATGATCTCCTTGAGCCGCGGCCAAACTATTGAGGAGCTCGCCGAAAGGATCCGGGCGGTGTTGCGTGAGGTGCCGCCAGCATCCGAAGACGTATCTACGCTTTAACAGGCCTAGCTGACAGTTAGGTTATGGGGGCCAAGACGCAATCTGGAAAAGGCGGGATCCCCACAAAGAGGGCGTGCCCCGACCGGCCCCAATACGTGGCAGGCGGCTGGCACCATCTAGTGATCTATTCCGTTGTAGGCGCCACACCGTGAATCGCGGTCCTCGGGCCCGACCCGCAGTCGCCTGGTGAAGTCGTGCGGAAGGTCGACATCTCTCATTCCGGCCAGACGGTTTCTGAGGCGATGGAGCAGCTAATCGGCGAGATCAGGACTGCTCACCGCGGAGGCGAGCGCGTCTTGCTGGTCGTTCATGGTTTCGGAGCGTCAGGTGTCGGTGGTGCGATCAAGGAAGCCATGGTGACGGAGCTGCCCGGGCTGGCCAGGCGATACGGGTTCAAGGCCTACGGTCATTCCGACAAGGACCGCCTCTCTCGACAACAGAGCATCAACGCGCGAATCCTCAACCCAGGGTCGACACTGCTGATATTCCCGGAGGTCGGCTTGGATAGGGAGGCGAAGCAGGACTTCCGTCGCAACTTCCGCAACTTACGATCGAAGGTCAGGACGAGCCGCCGGCCGTAATTGGAACGACGGATGGCGTCGACGATCTCGTCTTCTAGCATCCACGTGTTGGTCGCGCTTGAAGCCTCTCCGATCGGCTCCAGCACGCAGCGATCCGACTAGCTCACACCGGAAGGGCCTTTCGGCACGTGCGGCTGATGGGCGCGCGGACGATCATCGGCCCATGCATCGGGCTCGGCTGTCCCGCTCAACCGACATCGGTTACGCGATCGGGTCGATTGGGACGGCCGCATTCGCCACGGTGCCCGGGCTGCTGCTCCTTTACTACCTGACCAATGTGCTCGGGGTGGCGGCGGCGCTGGCGGGGGCCGTTGTCCTGCTGCCCAAGTTCTGGGATGTGCTCGTCAACCCGGTGGTGGGCAGCCTGTCCGATCGCACCAGGAGCAGGTGGGGCAGCCGCCGCCCCTGGATGCTCGTCGGAGGGATCGTGCTCCCGGTGCTCTTCTTCCTTATGTTCTCGGCACCCGCGGGCTCACCCGCTGCGAGCGCCGCCTATGTGGCGGTGCTGTTCCTGCTCGCCGCCACGTTCTACGCGTGCTTTCAGGTGCCTTACCTGGCGATGCCCGCGGAGATCACGGACGACTACGACGAGCGCTCTACGCTCATGTCCTACCGGGTGGCTGTGCTCGCGGTGGGCCTTCTCCTCGCGGGCGGCGTCGCGCCTGCCATCGTCCAGGCAGCCGGAGGCGGTCGGGCCGGCTACCGGTACATGTCACTCTTCGTGGCGGGTGTGCTCCTCTTCGGTCTCGTGGGAGCGGTGATCGGAACCCGCCACACCCATCGCGTGGTCGAGGTCCGCTCCGAGCATTCGCTGCTCGCACAGCTGCGGATCTCGCGCGGCAACCGGCCGTTCGTGGTCCTGCTCGCGACATTCGTACTACAGGCCCTGGCCACGGGCACCATGCTGGCTGCGGTCCAGTACTTCTCCACCTACGTGCTCCACCGTGCGGGAGCGAGCTCGATCCTCTTCGTATGCCTGGTCGCGCCGGCGATCCTGGTCATGCCACTCTGGAGCCGGGTCTCGCGTCGCGCCGGCAAAAGGGCGGGACTGGTCGCCGCTTCCACGCTCTTCGCCCTCGGGGCTGCGTCGCTCGTGATGGGTGGTGTCGTCCCGCTGCCGGTCGTGTACGCGCAGGTGGCGGTCATCGGCGTCGGCTACGCGGGAATGCAGATGTTTCCGCTCTCGATGCTCCCCGACACGATCGCCGCGGATTCCGCGCGGACCGGCGTCGGCCGCGCCGGAGTATTCACGGGCCTGTGGACCGCCGGTGAGACCGCCGGCCTGGCGCTCGGCCCCGGCCTGCTCGGCCTGATCCTGGGCTTGACAGGCTTCGTTTCCTCGGAGGAAGGCCGCGTCGTGGCGCAACCCGGCAGCGCCCGGCTCGGTGTCCTGGTGGGGTTCAGCCTGATCCCGGCGGTAATCGTCGCGGCCAGCCTGATCTTCACAAGGAGTTACGACCTGACTGCATCTCGGCTCGAAGAACTGATCGCAGCGGCGCCCCCGACCGTCGCTATGGAGGTGATGACGAAATGATCAAAAGCGCAACCACGACCCCCGTCTCTGCTTCTGAAGTCCTGGCCCGCCTCGAAGGCCTGCGCGGAGGTGACCTGCCGACGCACGGGGGGCGCACCTGGGCATACGTTTACGACAGCGGCCTCTCCGAGATCGATGAGCTGGCCTCTCGCGCCTACATGGCCTACCTCTCGGTCAACGGCCTCGACCCGACCGTCTTTCCCAGCCTCGTGCGCCTGGAGAATGAGGTAGTTGCGGCGGCGGCGGCGCTGCTGCACGGGGACGAACGGGTGGTCGGAACGTTTACGAGCGGAGGAACCGAGAGCTGCATGCTGGCGGTCAAGGCCGCGCGGGACCGGCGACAGGACATCTCCCAACCAGAGATCGTGCTGCCGCTCACCGCCCACGCCGCGTTCCACAAGGCCGCACGCCTCTTCGGGTTGAAGGTCGTTCCTGCGGCGGTCGATCCCATGACGTTCCGGGCCGACGCGGACGCGGTCGAGGCGGCTATCACCGATCACACCGTGCTTGTGGTGGCGTCCGCGGTGTCGTACGCGCACGGAGTGATCGATCCGGTGGGCGCCATCGCCTCCACAGCAGCCTCACACGGCGTACCCTGCCACGTCGACGCCTGCATCGGCGGCTGGGTCCTGCCCTACTTCCGTCGCTTGGGAGACCCGGTCCCGGACTTCGACTTCTCGGTCCCCGGTGTGACCTCGATCTCGGTTGACCTCCACAAGTACGCCTATTGCCCGAAGGGAGCATCGGTCTTGCTATACCGCGACGCAGAGCTGCGCCGCCACCAGTACTTCGCGTGCGCGGACTGGCCCGGGTACACGATCATCAACTCGACGCTGCAGTCCACCAAGTCGGGCGGCCCGCTGGCGGCAGCCTGGGCGGTGCTCAATTTCATCGGCGACGCGGGGTACCTCGAGCTGGCGCGAAAGACGCGTGACGCCACCCGCAGGCTGATCTCAGGAATCGACGCCATCGATGGTCTGCACGTGCTGGGGCACCCGGACTCGAGCCTCGTGCCGTTCGTCGCCGAGGATGTCGACCTGTTCGAGGTTGCCGACGAGCTGCGAGCCAGAGGCTGGTACGTCCAGCCCCAGCTCGCATTTGGCACACTGCCCCGCAACCTGCACCTCACGGTCACCGCCGCGAGCCAGGACCGGGTGGACCCTCTGCTCGCCGACCTGGGGGCCGCCGCCCTGACGGCCCGCGCGCAGTCGGTCGAGGAAGTGGCCCCAAGCCTCGTGGCGGCGGCGCAGGCTCTCGACCCCGCCACGCTGACCTCTGAAGCTTTCGGTGGCCTGCTCGCCATGGCGGGGCTCTCCATGGACAGCGGCCTGCCTGAGCGAATGGCGCCCATCAACCGAATCCTGGAAGTCCTCCCGGCACCTCTACGGGAACGTCTCCTGGTCGAGTTCATGGGCCGCCTGTACACCCGCGTGCCTCAGCCCAGACAGGGGCATGAGTAGACTGGCCCGTGGTTGAGGAACACCTGCCGATCGGCTGATTGACCGTCCGACGAACGGGGGAGCCGTACTTCGAACAGATGCCCTATGTGGGCGCGTCGTTGTGTAGTAATTCATGTAGTAATCCAGAGCGTGACTAACCTCCGAAAGCCTCCGAATCGTCGGAGCGAGGTCTCGGAGTGAACTCAAAACCCTCGAATCGGTCTCGGTGGACGAGACCACTTAGATTTCGGGACCGTGAGGCCCCGGGTTCAAATCCCGGGCCCCCGACCAAAATCCGAATACGATCCAGGCGTCACGGCTGGTGCTGGGAGGGCGCCGGATCACAGCCGTATCACAATTTCCTAGAGGCCGTGCTCGTATTTTGATTCAGGGGTGCGGCGTAGGCTTGTCGGCGAGGCGGCAGGTGTGAGTGCGCACCCTCGCGATGGGTTCGGCCAACAGCTGGAGTCCCTATATGCGATCTCGATCGAGATCGCCAAGCTGCACGAGGTCCCGAAGGTACTCGACCTTGCGCTGGGCTACTGCCTCGACCTGACCGGTTCGGAGTTCGGATTTTTCGGGCTTCTCAACCAGGCCGGCGACATGATGGACGTTGCAGCGATCAGAGGGTTCGAGCCGCCGGACCCCACCTTCTACGACCGTTTTCGCCTAATCCCCGTGCGCCAGAACCTCCTAGGCATCGTGATTCGTGAGGGCAGCGGCAGGATCTCGAACGACGCCCTCAACGATCACCAACGCGGAGGTCAGCCTCGAGGCCATCCCACGGTGCGGACCTTCCTGGGCGTTCCCCTCAAGGTCGGCGACGGCGTGATCGGGATGATCGGCGTCGCGAATCACCCGCAGGGCTACACACGTGACGACGAGAGGCTGCTGTCCACGTTCGCCAACCAGGCCGCAGTGGCAATCGAGAACGCCCGCCTCTACGAGTCTCAGCGCGAAATGATCGAGAGGATGAGGGTCCTGGATCGCGAACGCAGCGAGTCCGAACGCGAGCGCGTCCTTCGCGACGAGCGCGCGCGGATCGCGACGCATCTGCACGACGAGATCGAGCAGGCGATCTTTGTCGTGGGCCTGCGCATCAAGTCAGAGCTCGAGAGACCCGACTTGCTCGAGGAGACGCGTCGCCGGCTGGACGAAGTCCGGCAGCTGCTCGCTCGAATCACCGCGGCGCTCAAAGAGATCGTGTTTACGACCTCTGAATCAGTGCTGGCACAGCAAGACCTTCCGACTGCGGTGCGTCGACTGGTCGAGGACCTTGGCCGGCGGCTCGGCCTTAAGACCCATCTCATCGTCGATGGCCGCCCGGTGTCCGCCGGGCCGGAGGCGGATGCGGTCCTCTTCCAGGTAGCGCAACGCGCAGTCCTGAACGTGGTCCGCCACGGCCATGCGCATGCCGCCCTGATCAGCCTTCATTACACCGACGAACAGGTCCAGCTTGTGGTTCAGGACGATGGAGTCGGTGCGGCGCCCGAAGTACTCGACCAGTTGACCACGGAGAAGAGCAACGGATTCGGCCTCATCTCGGCGCGGCGGCAGGTGGAGGCCCTTGGCGGTTCATTCGACGTGAGCAACGGGGAGGAAGGCGGGCTTGTCGTTCGCGCCCGGGTTCCGATCAGACACCGATGACTGACGAGGGCGGCCCGATACGCGTGTTGGTCGTCGACGATCACCCGATCGTCCGCGAAGGTATCAAAGCGATGCTGGAGTCGGATCCCGACTTCGAGGTGGTCGGTGAGAGCGATCGAGGAGCAGCAGTCGTGGACCTCGTCACCGGCAGCCACCCTGACATCGTGCTGCTCGACGCCCGGCTTCCCGACATCGGCGGTCCCGAGGTATGCAGGCAGCTCACCGAACGCTGCCCTGACGTGAAGGTGATCATCCTGACCGTCTATACGGACGACGAGCTCGTCGAGGCCAGCTTGCGGGCCGGAGCGAAGGGCTATGTGGTCAAGGACGTCGAGACGCTCACGCTCAAGGAGAGCATTCGCCTGGTGCTTCGTGGCCAGTCGGTGCTGTCACCCCAGGTGGCCGGCAGGATTGCGCACCCGGCACGCGAAGCCGAGGTTAAGGAGACGATCACCACCAGTCTCAACAAGCGCCAGCTGGCGATTCTCCGCCTGGTCGCCGAGGGCTACTCGAATCGGGAGGTCGCATCAAAGGTGAATCTCAGCGAGAACACCATCAAGACCCACCTGCAAACCATCTTTGCGAAGCTTGGAGTGAGGAATCGAGTCGAGGCGGCGATGGTCGCGGCCAAAAACAACTTGATCTGAGCCGGCTGCCGGCCCGCCTTTCGCCCGTTCGGGTGAGCTCTTTTCATCCGGTAGGGGGATGACCGCCGGTGCGACGAGGCGCAGCCTCAGGTCATGATCGCCTCGGCGCAATCCGATAGTCCATCGGGAGCCCGCTGTTAAGAGCGGCTCCTGACATGCCGTCGGACTTGGAAACGCCAGCGGCACAAACCGGCCCCACGGAGTTGCTGCGCGTCCTGGTCGTCCAGGACCACCCTCTGCTTGCGTCGGCGCTCGCGCTGATCATCGAGGCCGAGGCGGACCTCAGAGTGTGCGGCGTCGCCCGGACGGGGAGCGCCGCGGAGGGCATAGCCGTCAAAGCGAAGCCCAGCGTGGTTTTGATTGACTTCTACCTGCCGGACATGACCGGCCCGACCGCGGCCGGCCTGATCCTCGCCAGGGAGCCCGACGTGGCGATCGTCTTCCACAGCGCTGAAGAGTCTGAATGGGCCCTGCTGGATGCCATCGACGCGGGCGCGACCGCCTACCTGACCAAATCGGCGACCGCAGACCAGATCGTCGAGGCCATCCGGCGGACGAGCAAGGGCGAGGTGCAGATCCCGGCCTCGCTCTTCGCAAAAGCGATAGCGCGTCAGCGGGAGGTGGCCAAAGAGCAGCACAGCCGCGACCGGCTCAGCGCGCAGTTCACGAGCAGGGAGCTGGCAGTCTTGAAGCTGATGGCTCAGGGGCTGGATACGAACGCGATGTCGCAACGTCTGGGCGTCGCGCCGCACACCATCGAGTGGCATGTGAGGCACGTGATCGAGAAGCTGGGCGTCCACTCCAGGCTCCAGGCCGTGATTGCAGCGGCCCGCGCCGGCCTGATCCAGCTTCGGAGCCTGTAGGCGGAGCGATTGCTCCCGGCAGACGAGGTCGAGACTGCGCAGCAAAGGGGGGTCCCACCAGGCACTGGTGATCGTCGGGTTCTCACGATCATGTTTGTCGACATCCGCGGCTCATCGAGAATCGAAGAGACGCTATCTCCAGAGCGGACGATTGAGTTTCTGAACCTCTATCTTGGCCTAGCCGCCCAAGCAATCCTAGCCAACGAGGGCAGCGTCAACAAGTTCATCGGCGACGGCATATTAGCCGTCTTCGGCTTGCTCGAAGAGTCGGACCGTGGCGCGGCGAATGCGCTCGCTGCAGCGGGCGCCATTCATCGCTCCTTTGAGTCTGCAAGTGCGCACGCGAGCCGATCCGAACAAATCCGCGCGGTGGTCGCACTTCATACCGGAACAGCAATCATCGGAGTGACTGGCCTTGCCGAGCGCCCTGACTACGCCGTGCTCGGCAGTGTGGTCAATGTCGCCTCCCGGTTGGAAGGGGAAGCCAAAGACCTAAATCTTCGGACTGTGCTATCGGGGTCAACCGTGGCCGCTCTGACGGAACCACCCGATTCTCTACACCTTGTTACGAGAAAGGCTCTGCGTGGAGTTGCGGAGAGCATCGAGATCTGGACGATCGACCCAACTCCGGCCCCGGCTGGACTGGAAGGTGGGCATTCCTCTCCAATGGAACCTGCCGCCGTTCTTGACGACCAAGAGTTTGCTGGTATCAAGCAACCTAGATGGAGGCTCTTTGCGGCTGCCGTGGCTGCCTGCACTTTCTTCGCAGTCTTCGCAACCGTAATGGGCCTTCGGTTCGGCGGTGATCAGTTTCAAATGCTGTTCGTCGACAGCGTGGCGATTGTCGCAGCATTGGCCGCTGCGGCAGTTTGTGCGTGGACGGCTGGTCGATCAGTTGGCAGACTACGAAGGGGGTGGGGGTTAGTCGCGGCATCAGCAACCGCTTGGAGCATCGGCGAGGCCACGTCAATTGTCTACAACCAGATCATTCACATATCGCAATCATCAATCTCGATCGCTGACGCCGGCTTTCTCACGGCAATCCCGCTAGGAATCGCCGGCGTGCTCGCCTTCTGGACGTCGCCCCTCGGACCCATGGATCAAGCACGAGCATGGCTTGACGGCCTAATTGTAGGAATCTCACTAGTCTTCGCAGCTTGGGCTCTCGGGCTCAACGATGTCTTCCAACACACCGGACGCAATTTCGGCGAACAGGCAACTCAAATCACGTATCCCGTCGGCGAGATTCTTATCGGAACGATCGTGATACTTGTCCTTAATCGCGGGGCCCGCCATCTAAAAGGCCCACTGCTTCTGGTGCTCGCTGGCGTTGCCGCCAGCACTATTGCCGATATTGCGTCCGCGCGTGCGGAAGCAGATGGAAACGGAACCTTTGATGCGTTTGCAGATACTGGCTGGGTGGTCGCCTTTCTGTTAATCGCGCTCGCGTCCAGATGGCCAACCCGTCCGCGAAGCGTCGAGACGGAGGAACTTGATCTGTGGCAGCTTGCGTTGCCATGGATGGCAGTCCTGCTTGCAGCCATAAGTACCCTGATCATCGTATTTCAAGGAGCAAGTCTCGATCGGTTCCTTACGTCTCTGACCGCTGTACTGGCGGTTTCTCTCGCCATCAGTCAGGTATTTGCTCATAGGGACTCCCTCGCGATGCTTGTGAAGAGTCGCCTGTCCGAGCAGACGCTGGCAGAGGTAATCGCACGAGCTCCAATCGGCATTGCTCGGGCCGACACGGACTTCAACATCATTGATGCCAACCCAGGTCTAGGCGCACTGCTGAGACAACCGCGAGAACTCTTGTTGGGCTCGCCAATAACGAAATACCTTCCGGTACGAGTTCATCTCCAGATACGCCACAGGCTGGCTGACCTGGCGAGTGGAGCAACTACTGCCCAGGAGGTTGAAATCCCAATGATCCGTGCTGACGGAAGTCACGCATGGGCGCAACTTTCTGCGACGGCCATTAGTAGAGCGACCGGCGACGTGGACTATTTCCTGGCCATGCTCCATGACACGACCGCGAGGCATGAAGCCGAAGATCACGCACGTGCAAGCCTCGCAACGCTCGAAAATCTGAACCGGCTCAAGACCCAGTTCTTGCAGTCTGTCGGTCATGAGTTCAAGACGGCTCTCGTCGGGATCAATGGCTTCAGCCAACTCATTCTCGACGGGACGAATCTAGATCTTGACGAGGTAAGGGAATTTGCGCGTGACATCAGCAAGGATGCCGAGCGCCTGGGCCGGTTGGTTACAGAGCTGCTGGACCTGGATCGGCTTGAGACGGCCCAGCAAAACATGTGCCTCGATCTATTGGATATGAACGACTTAATTAGGCGCGAGGTCGAGCAGATCAAAGCGGGAACAGATGGTCTTGTCTTTATCTTGAAGCTCGAGCCTAAGCTGCCAGTAGTTGCGGGCGATGGAGCCAAACTCTCCCAGGCGATTGGTACCTTGCTCCACCACGCCGTTACATTCTCACCTGATGGTGGTCAAATCGTCGTGATCAGTCGGACGCACGTCGGACAGGTGGAAGTCAGCGTTAGGGATCAAGGACTGGGCGTCCGCGCTGAGTTTGACAATCCTCTTTTCGATCAACGAGACATCTTTGCCAATAACCCGATCCGGAAGGTGGTAGGGACCGGATTGGGCCTAGGCATTGTTCGTCAAATAGTGGCCATGCATGGCGGTCGCATCTGGATCGACCAACTGGAGGGAATCGGCTCCGAATCTCATTTCACCATCCCAATCACTCTCAACCTTCGCGTTGGCGAAACCTCCATTGCAGATGATGGCGGTTCAGGTTCGCGCCAAGCTGACTAACCTTGTCGGAAGGTGGTCCATGCATCGGCTGAAACGGCGACTTGCCGAGCCGCCGAATTCGTCAGCACTCCACGGGTAATTCGGCGCCACGATGCTTACAGCAACGCTGGTGGCAAACGGTGCTAATTGCTTGTACTAGGTGCTACTCAGCGAATTCGAGGAGCCCACTCTGAACTGCGCGCAGCGATCTGGTAACCGCAAGGCGCCTGACCGCCACGCGGGGAATGGGCGATAGGGCCCCCAGGCCGACTGAACCCACAATTTGGACACTTGGCCTTCGCATGTAGTAGTTCATGTAATAAACCGCGGCCTTGAAACAGTTCGAAGCCGGTCTACCAGGAATGCGCGATGCGCCAATCGATCTCAAAACCCTCGGAAACACTCTCGGTGGACGAGACCGCCTAGAGTTCGGGACCGTGAGGCCCCGGGTTCAAATCCCGGGCCCCCGACCAGTTTTTGTATTCAAAACGGGTGATTTTGGCCCGTTGTTAGGAGCACGATCCTGAGCTGGGTGGAGCGGGAAAGACGTCGATGGCCTAGCACACCGTGACCAAGGCCTCACGGTCCTGACCCGTGCGACCGCCAACTCGTTCAGCCGTCACAGACGATTTAAGGTCCTACGCGTTGTAGAAGCATCGAGACGGCGTCTGTCGTGGGACACCACGAGCGAGATCATTCGAATGCTCTCTGGCGTGGATGTGCACATCCTCCGTGCTCGCCCGCCGGCAAGCTCAACTGCGCCGGCGGCGTGAGCCTTTCCCCTCAGCGTGGCGACGGCCTACGAGATCTTGCGCCGGTAAAGGACTACCGCGGCGACATACGCGATGACGAGCACACCGACGCACCACGCCAGGGCGATCCAGATGTCGGTGCCGACGGGCTGGCCGCTGTAGAGATCGCGGATGGAGTTGACGATTGACGTCACCGGCTGGTGCTCAGCGAACCAGCGCACCGGGCCAGGCATAGTGTTCGTGGGCACGAATGCCGAGCTGATAAACGGAAGGAAGATGAGCGGGTAAGCGAACGCGCTCGCGCCGGCGATGCTGTCGGCGGTCAGGCCCGGGATCACAGCGACCCATGTCAACGCCAGGGTGAACAGGATCAGGATGCCCGCGACCGCCAGCCACGGCAGCACTCCGGCATTGGACCGGAAGCCCATGAGGGTGGCGACGCCCACGACGATCACGAGAGAAACGAGGTTGGCGATCAATGAGGTCAGAACGTGAGCCCAGATGACGCCCGACCGTGAGATCGGCAGAGACCGTAAGCGTTCGAAGATGCCGTTGTGCACATCGGTGAAGATCCGGAACGCGGTGTAGGAGATGCCCGAGGCGATGGTCATCAGCAGGATGCCGGGCAACAGGAAGTCCACATACGAAGCCGAACTGGACTTGATCGCCCCGCCGAACACGTAGACGAACACCAGCATGAAGGCGATCCGCATGATCGCGGTCGTGATGATTGTGTCCGCGCTGCGCGTGACGTGCTTCACGGATCGCGCGGTAAGGACCGCGGTGTCGCCGAAGAAGTGATTGGCCATCGTTTCTCCTTTACCTGCTGCCGACCAGGATGAGGAAGACGTCCTCGAGGGTCGGCTGCTTCTCGACGTATTCGACCTTCGCGGGCGGGATCAGCTCCTTGAGCTCGGCGAGGCTGCCGTTCACGACGATCCGTCCGTCGTGCAGGATCGCGATCCGGTCTGCGAGTTGTTCGGCCTCGTCCAGGTACTGCGTCGTCAGCAGCACCGTCGTGCCCTGCCGGGCGAGCTCCTTCACCGCATGCCACACCTCGATGCGGGCTTCGGGATCGAGCCCGGTTGTCGGTTCGTCGAGGAAGATCACCGGAGGATTCCCAATG
>JBAUTF010000389.1:0-9103 GCA_049582065.1 Candidatus Dormiibacterota bacterium
CCATCACTCTTTGACGGCTCACTTTCTGGCGATGCCCTACACGGGCGGCGCGATCAAGTGCGATCCAGGCCCACACTTTCGAGTGCACGTACTGGCGCGGAGCTTCACGAATCTCCCAGATGCCGGCATCGGGCCGGCGCCAGTCGCGAGCGACGATGTCAGCGTACTGACTGAGAACTCTGAGGCTGTTTCGACTGAGTCGATGGCCTGCCTCGACGAGGTTCCAGATGGCGTCGATGACCCAGCCGTACACATCGAGTTGATGCTGCTCCTGGGCGAGATTGCCAATGCGAACGGGGCGGCTCTTCCGATAGCCGGAGACGGTGGGTACCTCACGTTCCGGTGCACCAGTTGCTCCTTCAAGCGTGTAGAGCACACGGATACCCGGCTCGCCGGACGCGGCGCATGATGTGAGCCAGTCGACGAACCCGCGTGCCTCTTGGTGTTTGCCGACTGCCAGGAATGCGGCGACACCCACACTCGCATCACGCGGCCACGAGAAGCGATAGTCCCAGTTGCGCACTCCCCCGATCTCCTCGGGCAGCGAGGTCGTCGGTGCGGCAACTGGAGCTCCGGTTGGGCTGTAGGTGAGCAGTCGCAGGTTGATGAGGCTGCGGATGAGAACGTCGCGATGCGCTGCACCACAACGTATCTCTTCACACCACCGCCCCCACCAACGATCCGTGCGCTCGAGCAGATCTGCAGCGACGCGATGCGTCATGGGGCTTCGCCGCGCGCTGAGCAACGTGCTGATGCGCTCGCCCGCGGCGAGGTCCCCCTTCCACGTTCCTGACGTGCTGAGCTTGAGCGCTGGCGCGGTGTGGAGCGCGAACGGCACAGGCGCCAGGCGCCCCGGGAGCCCGGGTCGCGGCACGTAGCACAGGTGGGCCTCAACCTGACCGCGCACGCACTCGAGCACACGAACCACCGCTGGCATGCGAGTGTTCATGACCATCGCCTCGGTCAGGCGCGCGTCGCCGAGTGGCCCGCTCAACTCCGTGACCAGCACGGCCGAGTCGTTTCGGTAGTGGCGTGAGACAACCCGGCCGCCGGTAACTGTCAGTTCAAACTGGCCACCGTGTTCGGGGTCGACGAGCCGACCGAAGACGGGCTCCGAGTCGAACCGCGGCCAGCACATCCAATCGATCGAGCCGGACGAGGAGACGAGTGCTCCGGTCCGGGTATCCCCGATGAAGCCGTACTCGTGAATTCGGGGAGTGCCATCCTGCGTTCGCGCCACGTTATCGGACGTTACGACGAGGAGTTACAGTTGCGCACGTGATCCCATACGTGGAAGGTCAGTTCGACCGCACGTGAATCGCCTGACCTGATATGGCAAGCGCGGGGATCGTGATCGTCGGAGCCGGGATGTGCGGCGGCAACGCCGCCGTCACGCTGCGCGAGGGCGGGTATCTGGAGCGCGTCGTGCTGATCGGCGACGAGCCCGAGGCCCCGTATGGCCGCCCTCCCCTTTCCAAGACGTATTTCCGCAACGAAGAGGATTTGACGGCGTGGATGGTCAAACCGCCCGCGTGGTATGACGAAAACAATGTCGCGCGCTTGCGTGCGCGCGTCAAGGCGATTGACACTCAGGCGCGCGAAGTCGTGCTCGAGAACTCGCGCAAGCGCATTGCGTTCGACAAGGTGCTGCTGGCGTCAGGCGGCCGTAATCTGGGGTTGTCAGTCCCCGGCGCAGACCTCCCCGGGGTGCTCGGACTCCGGACGCTGGCCGACTGCAACGCTATCAAGGAGGCGGCAGCACCGGGCACTCACGCCGTCATCGTGGGTATGGGCTTCATCGGCAGCGAGGTGGCTGCGTCGCTCCGCCAGCTGGGCGTCAGAGTCACGGCAGTAGTGAGCGGCGGCGGGCCTTTGGCGCGGGTACTCGGCGACGACGTTGGTTCGGTGATGGCGGCGATCCATCGCGAGAAAGGAGTCGAACTGCTTCTCCATGATCGTGTTGTTGCGTTCATGGGAACGGGCCGCGTCGAGCGCGCGCTGACCAGTCGCGGCACGACCGTACCGTGCGACTTCGCGGTGACGGGAACGGGCATCGAGCCGGCTGTGGACGTGGCCCGCGCGAGTGGCATTCCTGTCGATGACGGAATCATGGTGGACGAACGATGTCGCACCAATGTTCCGGCTGTCTACGCCGCAGGCGACGTGGCGAGCCAGCGGCACCCGATCTTCGGCCGCGTGCGTGTTGAGCATTACAACAACGCGGAACGCCAGGGCCGCGCAGCGGCGCGATCCATGCTTGGCGCAACCGAACCATACGACGACCTGCTTTCGTTCTGGTCGGATCAATACGAGCATGCGATTGAATACGTTGGGCATGCGCCGCGCTGGAACCAGTTCGTGGTGCGAGGCAGTCTCGAGCAGCGCAGCTTCCTCGGCTTCTATCTCCGGGACGGCAGGGTGCTTGCAGTCATGGGGTTCAACCGCGGAGGTGATCCGGAGTTGGATGAAGACGGCGAACTCTTTGCGGCCAAGGCTTTGGTCCGCAATCGCGTCGAAGTCTCTCCGCGCGTGTTGGAGGACGAGGCGAATGACCTCCGGGGCCTCTGCCGCTGATGACGTCACGCGCGGATGATCAGCGGCCTCCGGGGGCCGAATGGTCGCGCCATGCCCTTCGTCAAGGGGTGCCACGGGAATGGCCGCCGACCGACACGAACGACCCAATTGCAGCACCCGCCGATCGTACGTCGCACCCTTTGCCCACGCTGCCCGCAGAGCGCGGACCGGGCGCTTCCCTGCTCGCGGCCGACCTGCCAATCTTGACGAGCCGGTGAGCTCCGCGAGTCCCGTCCTGCGCGTCTGCCACCGTGAATCCTTTGATGCTGCGCACCAGTTAGACAATCCACCGACGCCACGCAGAGGAGGACGCCATGTCGCGGTTCGTACATTGGGACGTCGATTCCACGATCGACATTCAGACCGGTTCAGTTGTGTCGCGCGTGATCTTCAGCGACGACCGAATTGAAGTCACGGTCTTCGGCTTCGACGGTGGCGCGGGGCTGAGCGAGCATCAAGCATCTCGGGCGGCCATTGTGCAGGTCATCAAAGGCCGGCTCGAGTTCACTGCGGATGGCGAGCAACTTGACGCGGGACCAGGCTTCTGGCTCCACATGGAGCCAGGAACACCTCACAGTCTCGCCGCTCGCGAACCGACGGTCATGCTCCTCACCCTCGTCGACGCCGGGTGAATCCTCATCGCGACCCCATGGATGGGACACAGCCTCGGACTTCCGGTGCGAGCCCGTCGGCACAGCACCTTGGCGCGCGTCAGCTCGCCTGAGGATCCTGGAAATCCAGCGTCGGAACAATTGCGCTCTCGCCGGTGACCGGCAGCTGATCGTAGACGATGTGGTCACCCAGCTTGCGCACGCCGTCGGTGAGCCGATGATCGCGCAGTGATGCGTCGTGCATGACATGGCGGATGTCGAAGTCGTGGACCAGCATCAGGTAGTCGCTCAGAAGGCGGCGGTGGCAGCGCCACCACAAGGACTCGGAACACATCACGGTGACGATCGTGACAGCCGCCAACTTCCGGAGCTCCTCGGCGCCGGCAACGAATTCCTGGGTGAGCATGTAATCGGCGTATCCCCTGAACGCGGGGTGGCGCAGTGCGGTGTTGGGCGACTCTGGAGAGGGCTTGCGGAAGCCGCCTAACGCGCGCTCCCACTGATAGCTGATGCCTGCCGTCGGAAGCCATCGCTCCATCTCGAAGCGACCGAACTGCGGGTTATGCCGGCTGCCGGGCACGGAGCGAATGTCGACAAGGCAAGTCGCTCCGGCACCATCGAGCAAGCGGACGAACTCCTCCGCGGATATGGTGCCGTGACCGATGGTCATCAGGCGCATCCGTTCATCGTAGACGCGACGACGCGTTCGCTTCGGTATCGCCTTTGGACTGGCACGCCGAAGGGTCAGGTTGCTGCGCTTGATACGCGAACGGGCTGCGTGGACGTAAGTGTCATTGGGTTTCCCCACCTACACCCCGTTCACCGCCGGCGCCCAACGCACGGCGCAACCGCTCGTTGCGAACTCAAATTGCGCACCCGTCGGGGAGACAGGACTCGACCCTGCGACCCCTGCTCCCCTAGACCAGGTCTTATTTTCCGACTCGGGCTGAGTTCGGCTTAGCGTGGTTTCTCCGGGAAATGGTTGAAAATGAGGACTAGATCGCGCGTTCTGGATTTCGTGGGAATGGCCTGGACATGATGCGGGTAGCGGGCGCGCAGCCGACCACCGTGATCAGCCTTTTGCCAGCACGTCGAAGCCGGCGGAGGAGTTCACGTTGACGCCGCCTTGCACGGGGAGCGCCGGTAGATCGGCGTCCCCAGCGACGGTGGTATCCAGCGCTCTGATGACCTCGACAGCAGGGATCTGATCGTCATGAGGATTCCGGCAGACCCGTGGAACCTCCCTGGGCGTCACCGCCTTGCGGTCGCCTCGAGCTCGGCTCACGCGATGCAGCCCCCATCGCTTCGCGTGTTGAGACGGCGCGCCACAGGGCCGCCAACCTGACCGCCGCACGCGTTCGGCGGTGTCGCCGGCTTCATCGCTCGGCATGACGGCCAGTACCCGGCGGCTGCTGCGACGTGGGATCACCCTCGAGGGCTTCACGCTCGGCTGGAATGTCGTGGGTGTTGTGATCCTCGCGTTTGCCGCGCTCGGTGCCCATTCGGTTGCTCTTGCCGGCTTCGGCCTCGACTCGCTCGTGGAAATCGGTGCATCGACAGTGGTCTTGTGGGAACTGACGGGTACCGGCGGTTTCGACCGCCAGCGCCGCGCGTTGCGCTTGATCGGCGCCGCTTTCTTCGCGCTTGCGGTCTACATCGCAGCCCAGGGCGCCTACATCCTCGCGACCGGTGCGCGCCCCGCGCCTTCCTCGCTCGGCATCGCGTGGACGGCCGTCACGTGCGCGGTGATGCTCGCGTTGGCCTATGGAAAGGGAGTCACCGGTAGAGCGCTTGGCAATCCCGTCCTGACGACCGAAGGGCGTGTGACACTCGTCGATGCCTATCTCGCGGGCGCGGTCCTTATCGGACTCGTCCTCAACGCCGCGCTCGGATGGTGGTGGGCGGACCCGGTCGCCGGGTTCGTCATCGTCTTCTACGGAATCCGAGAGGGACGCGCCGCATGGCACGGGGTCTGATCGACCCCGCGCAGCCGCGCATCCCCGCGTCGCTGAGGCCCGGGTGACTTTGCCCCCTTGGAGGGCGTCCAACAGGGCGCTCAGTCCTCGTGCTGCGGGACCGCTGGCGTGGCGAAACGGTAGGCGCTATGTATGAGCTGGCCTGCCACAGTTTCTTATATGAGCAGCAGGATCCCGCCCGTTCTCCTGGGCGAGGCGGCGTGTCAATGACCGGTTCGCTTGGTTACATTGGGGCGTACGTCCTGGTGGTTGGTGTCGCCTCCTTCATCGAAAGTCCAGTAGGGCGCGGCTTTGGACCTTTCCAGCTCAACGCGCTGATACGCACCGGCAGCCTGGTAGCCGCCGTTGCAGCACTCGTCTTGACACATGGGCTCGCAATTCCTCCGAGTCCACCTGCCCTCGCTGGGCTCGGCATCGGGCTGCTCACTGGCGTGGGGTCGCTCTTCTACTGCTTCGCGCTCGATTACCTCTCGGTCGCGATGGTGGTCACCTTCTCGAATCTGTACATCGTGATCACGACGCTGCTCGGCATCGCCGTCCTCGGTGAGCGCGTCACGGTGTTGAAGATCGTGGGCTTGGCATGCATCTTGCTTGGGGTGGTTCTGCTCGCGCACCCTCCTGCGCGATACGCGGTGACTCCCGAGGCAGCAAGATCCGACCGGAAGATGGTCGGCTTGCTGGCCTTCGGAACCATCGCGATCTACGTCATGATCATCGGGGTCGGGGCGTTCCTCGAGAAGCCAGCCTTGAAAGGCCTCGATGCGACGCAGCTCAATGCCCTGATGGCCATTTCCATGACTGCAGTTGCCGGCGTGGCGCTCACCGTCAGAGGACCTCGGTTGCCGATGACCAAGCGCACGTTGGGTGCATTCGGCGTCGGTGCCATGATTGGCATCGCCTCGGTGTTCTACTTCCTGGGGCTTGCCGGCCTCAATGTGTCCGTCGCGGCCGCGTCCTCGAACGCCTTCATCATCGTCACCGTCGTGCTCTCAACCATCTTCCTACGGCAGCCGCTCACCCGAGCGCGTGGCGGAGCCATCATCGTGACGCTGTTCGGCGTCACCGGTCTGGCGCTCTCGGCCGGCTGATTCCAATCGACCGTGAGGACGTGCGGCTGATCCGGAACGCCGGGAGCACGATTCGCGAAGTGGCGTGCCATCATCGTGGTAAAGCTCAGCTCCCCCCACGGCATGCCTCCCCGCAAGCCTGGCTACGGTATCCCGGGGGCGAAGCAGTCAAGGATTGAAGTGGCCGACTACCCGATCCTGGAGTACGACCCGGATTCGCTGGGGATCATCGATCCCACGATGGTGTCGCCCCGCGATGTCCCTGAACACGCCGTCCTTTGCTTCTTCAGCGAGGTGGTCGCCAAGCTCTCTGACGGTGCCCGCGAGTGCTTCAAGATGCGGGCCGAGCATGGCACCCACGTCGCGTATGAGATGGGGTACGAGGGTAAACGACTCGCTTTCTTCCAGCCAGGCGTTGGCGCGCCGTTGGCGGCCGCCTTCCTCGAGCAGGCGATCGCACGTGGTTGCCGGCGATTCGCGGTCTGCGGTGGCGCGGGAGCGCTGGTGCCTGAACTCGCGCTCGGTCACGTGATCGTGCCGACCGCGGCCATCCGTGATGAGGGCACCTCATACCATTACCTGGCGCCGTCGCGTGAGGTCGAGCCGGCGCCGTGTGCGGTGGATGCCGCGACGACGGTGCTGGGCGAGCGCGATGTCCCCTTCGTCACGGGCAAGACGTGGAGTACGGACGGCATCTACCGGGAGACCCGAGCCCGCACCGCCCGGCGTCGCGAGGAAGGCTGTCTGGTGGTTGAAATGGAGGCGGCTGCGCTGTTCGCGGTCGCTCGCTTCCGAGGGGCTCCGCTCGTCTACCTGCTGTACGCAGGCGACTCATTGGCCGGGGAAGAGTGGGACCGTCGCGACTGGCAACACCATGACAGTCGCGATTCGCTGTTCTGGCTGGCGGCCGCTGCGTGCTTTCGGCTGTGAAGCCCTCACCACACTCGCAGCGCCGGCTCAGATCCCCTTCCAGGTCCTTGCAGGCGAGCATCCTCTCTCGAATGAAGTGAGATAAAAGGGGGGCCGCCTCCAGCGATCGGAGGCGGCCCCGGGCGAGAGGGGAGGAGGTTCCAGGAGATCAGCTGCAGCCGCTCGTCGCTCCGCAGTTGTGGCACTTGTAGCAGGCGCCGTTGCGAACCATGAGGCTGCCGCAGTCGCTGCACGTCGGCGCGTCCTCCTGGTTGATGAAGGCACCTGCACTGAGCGTTGAGATCGGTGTCACCGCCTTGCGAGCGGTTGCTGCTGGCGCTGCAACGGGAGCTGCGGCGACAACCGGCGCGACCGCCGGCTCAGTGCCGAAATCGGAGAGGTCCGCGACGTCGGACGCAGTGCCGTCGGGCTCGCGGCGGATGATACCGAGGCGGTCACGCTCCTCCTGCGGGAGGAAGCGCGATGCGAGCCAGCGGAAGATGTAATCCATCACCGACTTGGCGATCGGGATCTCGGGATTCCTCGTGAAACCCTGCGGGTCGAAGCGCGTGTGCGAGAACTTGTCGACGAGCGCCGGCAACGGCACGCCGTACTGCAGCGCGAGCGAGACGGCTGTAGCGAATGAGTCCATGAGCCCGCTGACCGTCGACCCTTCCTTCGCCATCCGGAGGAAGATCTCGCCAGGGGTGCCGTCCTCGTAGAGCCCGACGGTGATGTAGCCCTCGTGCCCGCCGACCTCGAACTTGTGCGTCAGCGCGGTGCGCTCGACGGGCAGACGCTTGCGCAACGGGCGCTCGACGATCTGTGTCTTGTGGCCGGTGGTCTTGTCGATGCTTGTCGCGAGCGGCTGGCTGCGCTTGCTTCCGTCGCGGTAGATGGCGACCGCCTTGAGGCCGAGCTTCCAGCCGTCGGTGTACGCGCGCTCGATGTCCTCGACGGTCGCCTCGTTGGGCATGTTCACCGTCTTGGAGATGGCGCCGCTGATGAACGGCTGCACCGCCGACATCATCCGGAGGTGACCCTGCCACGAAATGGAGCGCTTGCCGTTCTGCGGGGTGAACGCGCAGTCGAAGACCGCGACATCCTCTTCGCGCAGCGTCGGGGCGCCCTCGATGGTGTCGTTCGCGTCGATGTAGGCGATGATGTCGCCGATCGCGGTCTCGCCATAGCCGAGGCGGCGCAACGCGGCCGGCACGGTGCCGTTGACCATCTTCAGCATCCCGCCGCCGACGAGCTTCTTGTACTTGACGAGGGCGATGTCCGGCTCGACGCCGGTGGTGTCGCAGTCGAGCATGAAGCTGATCGTCCCGGTCGGCGCGAGCACGGTCGCCTGCGAGTTGCGATACCCGTGGCGGGCACCCAGCTCGTGCGCCTCGTCCCACGCGTGGCGGGCGGCGCCGATCAGGTCGGCCTCGATGTTGTCGGTGGGGATGTTGTACGCGGCCTCGCGATGCTTGCCGATGACGCGGAGCATCGGCTGGCGGTTGAGCGCGTAACCGTTGAACGCGCCGACCTCGCGTGCGATGCGAGCCGACTGCGCGTACGCCTCGCCGGTGAGGATCGAGGTGAGGCAGGCGGCGAGGTCACGACCCTGGGGCGAGTCGTACGGCACGCCGCGGGCCATGAGCAGCGCACCAAGGTTCGCGTAGCCGAGACCGAGGGGGCGGAAATCCTCACTGTTCTTGGTGATCTTCTCGGTCGGGTACGAGGCGTTGCTGACCAGGATCTCCTGTGCGGTGATCGAGATGTGGATGGCGTGCTTGTACGCATCGATATCGATCGAACCGTCGTCATTGAGGAATCGGGTGAGGTTGATCGAGGCCAGGTTGCAGCTCGTGTCGTCAAGGAACATGAACTCGCTGCAGGGGTTGCTCGCGTTGATGCGGTCCGTCGCCTTGCAGGTGTGCCACTTCTGGATGGTGTCGTCGTACTGGACGCCCAGGTC
>JBAUTF010000390.1:0-11844 GCA_049582065.1 Candidatus Dormiibacterota bacterium
GGGAAAGAGGTCGCCGGGCGCTCGACATGGTCCTCCATCGTCCAGACACGAACCGACGCGCCGGTCCCTCGCGCTTCCTCCTCGATGGCCTCGGCGATCTCGGTCCGTGGCCGGTCCCGGATGATGCCGACCCGGTCTGCCGGGCCAATGTTCAAGCAGGTCTGCACCGCGTTGCGGGCTCCCGCGGCGAACTCAGGTCGCATACGAGCAGAAGGTTAGCCGTATGTCGCGCCTCGGTCCGAAGGCGGAGCCCTGGTCGGCACGGGATTGAGTCCGCGCGAGTGGCCCGTCCTCTTGTCCGCTGCCAGCGAGGCGGATGGTCGGTTCAGAGTCAATCGACCTTAGCTCGGTAGTGGAGCACGGGAGTATCGCCCTCCCTCCTGCGTTCCAGCGTGAACCTGTCAGCCGCCGCCAGGCCGGCGCCGTCGTCGAGCATGATCGTCTCCTGTGGCGCCATGTGTGTCACCAGCCACCCAAGCGTACCCGCGGCCGCCCCTGCGGGGACGTACATGAAACGGCTGTCCAGGCGTGCCTTGCGCGCAACCGCCTCGGCTTTGGCGAAGACGTCCTGCGCCGCGGTGTCATCACGGTACGGGTCGATGATCTCGAACAGGAGGGGAGCCTCAGTTCGGGCGCTGTCAGGGTGGGCAATGTAAACGAAGGCGACCGGGCGTCCTGACGTGTCCGCCGCCGCCAGGTTGGTCAGCTGTTCTGCCTGTTTGGGGTCGTGAGGCAGGAGGGCGAGGACACGCGCGGCCGGCAACAGGCGACCCTTCGACATGAAGACGACTGGCTGTCGGTCGTGTTGGATGTGGGGAAAGATGAGTGAGGGGCCGTGCCGGCGCGCTCGACGGTAGGTGACGAACGCGATTCCGATTCCGACGAGCGTCACGCCGCCGCCGAACAGCGTCGCCAGCGGCTTGGCGAAGAGGTTGGTGATCCAAGCGCCGCTGACGAGCGCAGTCGTGATCACGCCGAGGATGAACCTGATCCGGCCCACGTTCACCGCCTCGTTGCCAAGGCGCTGGATGTGGCGCTCGTGGAAGCGAACCACGTCGAGCGCGACGCAAGTCACCGAGAAGGCTCCAAGCAGCCCGAACGCGTAGAGGTCGCCCAGTAATGAGACGTTACCTCCGGAGATGACGACCACTCCAACTGGGACGGCGGTGGCGACCAGGATCGCCATGTGGGGAGTTTTCCGCCATCGGTTGGTCTCAGTCAGGGCGTTGGGGAGGAAGCGCAGCTTGGCCAGTGCAAGGAAGACGTTGTAGGTTCCGATCAAAGCGGTATTGCTGGCAAAAACGAGCAACAGGGCCGCGCTGATGGCGACCGAGATCTGCAGCACCGGGCCGGCCCCAAAGCCTCCCAGCAGTGATACGAACTGGTCGGGATCGTTCTTGGCTGGATCCAAGAGTGTGGTCGACCAGAGCGTCAGCACGGGGCTGGTGATCGCGACAGTCATCACCACGAGCCCCATCGCGATCGACGCGAGCCTCTTGCGCGGCTCGGCCATCGCCGGCGCCAGCTGGGCGATGCTTTCGAGGCCCGAGAAAGCCAGGAAGGCGCCCGAGAACCCGGTCAGCACCCCAAGCGGACTCAACCGGGGGCCCGCGAGCAGGTTCGAGAAGGAGTTCAGAACACCGCTCGGTCCCAAGCGGACCGCCACGCTGACCACGACAGCGAGTTGGCCGGCTGCAGCCGCAGTCGCAAAGATCGCCGTCACCTGCGCGCTGGTCTTGACGCCAATGAGGTTGAGGAGGCCGAGCAGAACCAGGGCGGCGACGGTCACGACTACCACGAGTGGCTTCAGTGGACCGGCGACGACAGTGAGGTATATGACACCGGACAGCGCGCTCAAAGCGGCAGTCAGGAAGTAGTCAACGAGGATGAGAAGGCCGCCCACCAGCCCCGCAAATGGATGGATGGCCCGCGTCGCGACCGTGACCACGCCGCCACCCTCCGGGTAGCGGACGGCGACCTCGGCATATTTGATGCAGAGGAGGACGAAGACGCCAAGAGTCATCGTGACGAAAAGCGCGGCGTGGACGCCGACATGCGTGTAGAGGATTCCAGGGGTGTAATAAACAGAGGTGCCGATGTCGGCAAAGACGACGGCCCAGATGAGAAACGGGCCGAGCCGGCGTCCGGGTCGGGCACGCGTCGTTCTCACTTGGGCTGAGTCTTCGGGGTGGTTCGGCCTGATGAACCGGCCACCGGCCGAACCTAACAGACGCGCCTCCTGCATAGGCCGATCGCGCTCGCCTTGGCGTCCCGGTTCGTCGCGTTAGGTAGACATGTTGGGATTACCAATCGAACGTTCGCTGGAAAGACGATCGGGCGGACTACCAAACGGTTTATCGACCGTTGGGTTAAGGGCCCTTTCTGGCGGTTCATGGGTCTTCAAAAGCGTTTGCGGCGGTATCAGGCGCACTGTGCCGCGTGGACTGGCCGAGCGATATTTGACACCTTATCTCGTGTACTTCGGTGGACTCTGGTGGACTGATCGACCACCGCTTCTGGCCGTTTCGAACCTCGAAGACGATTTCTGGTGGACTCGATTGGACGGTCTACCCTATGCACGGGATTTAGAAGGTCAGGGGTGCAAGTCCCGGGCACACCAATTTGAACAGGGGGGGTTGCACGGCCGAACCACCCGGCCGGGAAGCGATTGAAAGTCGATGACGCGGCCGTTGAGAAACCCGGTCTAGCCCCAGCGGCTGCTGCAGCCGCGGCGCCTGAAGAAGTCCTACGAATCGTGAAGTGCGGGCCGCAAGGATTGTCGACCGAGGAGGCGCGCGCACGCCTCGCCAGGATCGGGCCCAACGCGGTGGGCGTCGAATCGAGGTCCCTGCGGGTGATAGTGCTGGAGCAGGTCAAGAACGGGATCAACCTCCTGCTCGCCGGCGCCGGCGTCCTGACCATCGTCACCGGCGACTTCGTCGACGGGGCGATCATTCTCGGGCTCATCACGCTGAATGTGAGCCTCAGCATCATTCAGGAATACCGCGCCGAGAAAGCGCTGGAGGCGTTGCGCGCGCTGTTGCCTATCCAGTGCACTGTGGTGCGCGACGGCAAGGACGTCACGGCTCTGGCGAGCGAGCTGGTGCCCGGCGACCTCGTGTATATCCGCACCGGAGACTTGATCCCGGCCGACCTGAGGATCTTGGAAGCCGACAGTCTCGACATCAATCAGGCGACGCTCACAGGCGAGTCGGTGCCGCAGACCAAGACCCCTGACCCGGTGACGGGCACGTCAGCGATCGAGTGGACGGACATTGCTTTCGCCGGGACGGTTACGGTCGGCGGAGAAGGCAAGGGCGTCGTGATCGCGACCGGCAGGGACACCCAGTTCGGTGAGACGGCGTCGCTGGTCAAAGGATCTCGGGCTGCAGGCGACTTTCAGCTCAACCTGACGCATTTCGGCGCGTTCCTTCTCCGCTTCGGGCTGCTCCTGGCAGCGGCGGTGTTTATCAGCAATGCCCTGCTGGGTCGAGGCATCCTGGTTTCTCTGACTCTGGCGCTGGCCCTGGCCCTGGGCGTCGTCCCGGAAGCGCTGCCCGCAGTCACGGCAACCACCCTCGCCCTCGGCGCTCGTGACCTGGCACGAAAGAAGGTTCTCGTTCGACGGCTCGCCTCGGTTGAAGACATAAGCGTTGTGGACACCCTCTGCATCGACAAGACCGGCACCATCACCGAGAACCGCACGAGGGTGGTGGAGATGTGGTCGAAGGCTGCGGAGCAGGCCCTGCTGGAGGCGGCCGTGCTTTGCACAAGCTATCCGCGGACCGGGGTCAACGTCATCGACGACGCCGTCATCGAGGCGGCGGCCAAGCTGGACCTGGCGAGCCTTGCGCAGCTTCCGAGACGGAATGTGATGCGCTTCAGCGCCGACACCAAGCGCATGTGCGTGGCGGTTGACCGACCTGACGGCACTTATCTCATCTGCAAAGGGGCGGCGTCGGTGGTGGTCGATCGCTGCTCCCGCGTCCAGACCGACGAGGTCGAGCGGCCGATGGATCAAGCGGAGCGCAACGTGGTCGATGCCGAGGTGGGTCGGCTTCAGAGCGCCGGTGGGAGGGTGTTGGCGGTCGCGATCAAGACCCTGACCCAAGGGACCGGGGCGACCGGTGACAAGGACATCGACGCCGACCTGGCCTTGCTTGGCCTGCTTTCACTGTCAGATCCGCCGCGAGCCGGGGCCGCGGATGCGCTGGACCAAGCCGGCAAGCTCGGGATCGAGGTGAAGATCGTCACCGGTGATGCGCGCCCGAGAGCGACCGCGCTGGCGCGTCAGATCGGGATGGACGTATCCGATGACCAGATCATCGCCGCGAGCGAGCTGTCGGGTCCGGACGTGGCGGACGTTGCGCGTCGCGGCCGCATTTTTGCCGGGGTGGTCCCGGCCGACAAATACCACCTGGTCCAGGTCCTGCAGCACCTGGGGCGCCATGTCGCCGTGACCGGTGACGGCGTCAACGACGCTCCGGCACTGCAAACGGCCGATGTCGGCATCGCGCTGGCGAGCGGTACCGACGCGACCAAGGGCGCGGCCGACCTCGTTCTCCTCGACGACAACCTGGAGGTCATCGTGGAGGGCATTCAGCAGGGTCGGAGGACGTTCACCAACATCAATCGCTATCTGCTCTACACGATGGTGAGCAACTTCGCCAACGTGATCATCGTCTCCATCGCTTCCTTCTTCCTCAACTTCCTGCCGCTTCTCCCCAGCCAGGTCCTGCTGCTCAACGTTCTCGCAGACCTGCCGATGCTTGCGGTGGTGACCGACAACGTCGCGCTCGAGGATCTCGCGACGCCACGTCGTTGGGATGTCCGTCGCATCGTTGAGCTCTCCATCTACCTTGGGATCGTCAACGCGCTCTTTGCCTTCGGTCTCCTGAGGGTGCTCGGCGGTCGCTCACCCCAGGAGGTGCAGACCGCATGGTTTCTGTTTCTGGGCTCGACTGCGCTGCTCATCCTCTTCGCCGTCCGCACCCGCGGCTGGCTGTGGAGCAGGCCCTGGCCGAGCCTCCCGGTCCTGGTCGCTCTCGGAGCCGCTTTTGTCGTCACGGTTGCGCTCCCCAACCTGCCCGCAACCCGATCGCTGCTTCATTTCGGAACGTTGAGCTGGGCTGAGCAGGCAGGCATCGAGGCATATTCCCTCGGTTACCTCGCGGTGGCGAGCGCCCTGCGTGTCACGTACAGCCGGCTTCTCCCTCTGGCGCCGACAGCAAGGATTCTCAACGCTCGGTTGCTGGCTGCGGGCCCTAAGGCTTAGGGCAGCGCCAGCCTCGGCAGGTATTCAGGCGCACGGCGCCCATGGATCGTCTGCTCGAACGCGTAGGCCATCCCGAGCAGCTCCCACTCGCGCTCCGGCCGCCCGAAGAGGCTGAGCCCGACCGGCAGCGCGCCGAGCGCGAGCCCGGCCGGCACGGTGACGTGCGGATAGCCGGCCACCGCCGCCGGCTGCGAGCAGGCGCCGAGGAACCGATCGCCGCTGATCCTGTCGACCACCCATGCGGGTGAGCCGGATGGCGCGGCAAATGCGTCGAGGTTGTGCTTTGCCATGACGCCGTCGATTCCTTCGGCGCGCGCCAGCCGCTGCGCTGTCGTGATCGCCGCCGTGTACTTTTCCGCGTCCAGGCCGGCCGTCGCCTGGGCCAGCTCCAGCAGCTCCTGCCGGAAGTACGGCATCTCCTCTTCCTCGTGCTGGAGGTTGAAGTCGATCACGTCCTGCAGCGAGCCGACCTGGACGCCGTCGCGGCTCTTGAGATAGGAGTTCAGGCCCGCTTTGAACTCATGCAGGAGAATCGTCCGCTCGGCCTCGGACTTCCGGAGCCTGGTGAAGGCTGGGACCTTGGCGTTTACGATCTCAGCGCCGGCCTCGCGCAGAGCAAGCAGGGCGTCGCCAAACACCCTGTCGGCGTGCTCCGAGTAGCCCGTGAAAGGCGCGCCCAGGACCCCGATCCGCCGGCCTTTGAGCGCTCCGGGGTCGAGCCGGTAAGGGATCTTGGCATCAGCCAGGCAACCAAAGAGCTCCATCGCGTCCGCGACGCACCGTGCGTGCGGACCGGCGGTATCCTGGCTCGCCGCAATCGGCACGATTCCAGACCGGCTGATGCTGCCGACCGTGGGTTTGAAGCCAACCACGCCGTTGACCGACGACGGGCTGATGATCGAGCCGTCGGTTTCGGTGCCGACGGCCACCGGTGACAACCCGGCCGAAACCGCAACCGCCGAACCGGAGGAGGAGCCGGACGGTGAGCGGTCGAGCGAATAGGGGTTCAGCGTTTGGCGCCCTCGTCCGCTCCACCCGCTTGCAGATCGCGAAGATCGAAAGTTCGCCCACTCGCTGAGATTCGTCTTGCCGAGGAGCACCATCCCCGCCCCACGAAGTTTGGCGACCAGTGCCGCGTCGGCACGCGCTGGGGCTCCAGCGAGAGACATCGAGCCTGCAGTCGTGAGCATCCGGTCGCCGGTGTCGATGTTGTCCTTGACCAGGATCGGGATCCCGTGCAGCGGACCTAGCGCGTGACCATCGGCACGCTCACGATCTATGCGTTCGGCGATGGCGAGTGCGTCAGGGTTGAGCTCGATGATCGAGCGCAGACCTGGGCCTTTACGGTCCAGCGATTCGATTCGCTCGAGGTGCATCTCCACGAGGCGAACCGCCGTCAGCTCACCGGTCTCGAGCCGCCCCCGAAGCTCTTGAATCGTGACCTCAGCCAGCTCCGGATGCGGATGGCCCTGATCGTTCACGAGGCAAGTGTTGCGCAATCAAGGGACGGCCGTTGAGAGCGGGCATGAAGACGCCGGGGCCACAGAACCCCGGCGTGGAACAGACGAATTAGAAAACGAGAGAAGAAGTCGTTACTTCTTCTTGGCGGCCTTCTTCTTGGCAGCCGGCTTCTTAGCAGCCTTCTTCTTCGCGGCCATATTGGGTACCTCCTTCACTTCAGATTCGGACCTTTCAGATTTCTCTCGCGGTCCTATGTGCGCTGATTCGAAAGGATCTACCGCTCGCATCGGGTCGTCGCCTCTGTGGTGGCAACCACGAGCAGCATTGCCTTACGCACGTTGTGATACTCGCATGAGCCCATTGCTGTCAATGGGGTTTCGCATGTTGCGTCTCAGAAACCAACGTCCGCGCGCTCATCGCAAGCGATGGCCAACGAAAAGATCTCGCACCTCATCGTCTCGAACCACCTCTGCCTTGAACCCGATTTCGCGCATTAGCCGCAGCCATCGTGTTCGCGGAAACAGGCCCAGGACATGGCGATCGTGCGCCACGCGCACCTCACCTGTTTGGTCTCGCAGCAAAATCGCGAAGTCAACCAGGTATGTGGTGTCCTTCGGGTCGGGATCGACGATCCACTGCAAAAAGCGCACGCTCTTGCGCGGCGAGTCGCTTCCCCCCTGGTCGGTCCCGGCGACAAACGTCTCTCGGACGAAGTCGGGAATGAAAAGCGCGACGCCACCCGGCCGGCAGTGCTCGTATGCCGTTTGCATCACGGACCGCAGATCGGTCTCAGTGGTCATGTGGCAGATCGCGTCGTGAACGAAGACTGCGTCGAACGTCCGGCCGAGACGCAGCGTGCGAATGTCGCCCTTGATGTGCTCGCACTCCGGGTTGAGCTTTCGACTCACCGCGAGCATCCGCGGGGAAAGATCTACGAGGGTCATCGCGAAATACGCCTTAAGGTGCAGGGCGCTGTTCCCACCGCCCGAACCGAGCTCGAGCACGGTGCGTGGCGCGGGTTTGGTCGACTTGCGGAGGACTCGAATGACGTGCGCCGTTTCGCGGCGATACTCCTTCGGATCCGAGAAGGCCGGCCACCATTCGGCGAGCTCGTCGTAGAGCTTCATGCCTCTTATAGCGTGACGGGGCGCGCAATATCCCGCAGGCCCGGGTCCCACCACCGCTGTGGGGTGCGCTCGAGGAAGAGTCGTATCACCGTCTGGACCAAAGTCACGCGACACCGTTGAAGCGACTGCGATCAGACTGTTTTAGAGCGCGTCCCCATCGCGTGCCGCGGCCTGGAAGCGGGATGGCCCAGAGCGGACCGTTTCTCAATTGCCTTCGCGATCTGGTCCAACAGGCCACGTGCGTACTCATTGGCAAGCCCGCGTGACGTTGTCTGTTGGGTCGAAGAGGCTGGAGCCAGGTCGCGCGCGGTCGCTCCAGTGAGATTGACCCTGGTGTTGGCGCCATCAGGGACGAAGCTGAGCTCGATCCGCATCAAGGGCGCATACAGGCGTGCCACGTCGTGGACTTCAAGCTGGCACGAGATGGTCTTGGCGCGCTCACGTACGTCTGTGACCCGCACGCGAGACATTCGTGGGTGGGTTCCGCGAAGCTCGACCTCGCGGCCCCCGAACTGGCTCGCGATCCCGATCGAGGGCAGGCTTCGAGCCAGCACGAACTGGGCGGCGCTTTCGTACCTGGCGAAGACGATCGTTTCGGCGTGGACGCCCTGAATCATCTACGCTTATTATGCACTTTTGAATCTCTTAAGATACGAAGGTCTCCGAGGGTCGGGCTAGGGTCTCGGCTCGACGCAATCTCGAATTGGAGGTGTTCAAACTGGCGAAACTTCAGACTTTCAAGGCTGAGGTCTTCAAAGGACTGTCGCATCCGACCAGGATCCGGATCCTGGAACTTTTGCGCGAGGGAGAGATGAGCGTCAGCCAGTTACAGGCTGGGCTGGGCGACGAAGGTTCAACGGCCTCACAGCAGCTTGCGATCCTGCGGATGAAGAACCTCGTGGACACGCGCCGGGAAGGTACCGCGATCTACTACCGATTGAGAGACCCTCAAATCAACGATTTGCTCGATGCCGCCCGGCGGATCTTCGATGCCCATGTGATTCAGCTCCAGTCGATGACCGAAGAGGAGCAGGCCGGCATCCGGGCCGCCTCGGGCAATCAGTTCCGATCCCAACCTCGGAGGCAAGCAGCCGAGCGGATACGGCTGCAGTAGACGTCAGGCCCGAAACTCATCGGTTTTGGGCGTCGGGCTGATCGCATCCAATGCGCCGAGCTGCTGCGCTTTATCCGTCTCGATCTCGCCTACCGTCAGCCGGTCGGGAGCGGCCGCGCCACGCTCTTCACCACCATGTAAAAGACCACGCCGTGGGGTGGCACGCTGGCGGAGAAGACGCCGGCCGTCTCCCACGCAGCGCCACTCCACAGGTCGAGCAAGTTGTACTTTCCGGCGCGCTGCAGCCCCACTTGCGCCAACGTGGTGGAGATCGTCGCAGTGCTGCTGGTCTCATTGAACAGGACAACGGCCCTGCCTCCGTTTGCCAGCGGTTTCGTGAGCACCCAGTGCCCGCCTGCGCTTGCCACCGGATAACCCTGCCGGCCGAGCGGGTCCTGGTCGACTGCGATCACCGCCTGGTTGGTGAGGATGCTTCGGGTGGTCTCGGACATGTTGCTCAGGTCACTGCCGGCGATCAGGGGAGCCGCCATCTCCGCCCACAGGCTGAACTGGCTCTGATACTCGGCGGTGGTCATCCCGCCGTTGCCGATCTCGAGCATGTCCGGGTCATTCCAGCCGCCCGGCCCGGCCTGCCTGTACTGGGTCACAGTGCGGGTGAAGTTCAAGAGCATGCTCGCGTACCGATCCTGGCTGTCGGGAGCGGTTCGCCACAGGTTGGCCAGCCCGCGCGCCCAGCTCGACGGGTTGTCGTTGGTCCAGTCATTGACGTCGTAAACGATCGCCCGGCCGCTGGATGTGATCGCTGAACGCATCTGAGTGGCCAGCAGCTCGCCGACCTGCCGGTGAGTCATGGCCGGATAGTCGAAGTAGGGGATGTTGCACCAGTCGAGCTTCAGGTAATCGACGCTCCAGGAGGCGAAGGTCGCGGCGTCCTGCCGGTAATGCCCGTAGCTCCCCGAACTCGTTCCGGCGCAATTCTGAGTGCCGGCGCTGGTGTAGATCCCGAACTTCAGGCCCAGCGAATGGACGTAGTCGGCGACCGGGCGAATGCCGAGCGGAAACTTCGTGGGATCCGGCACGAGGGCGCCGACGGCTGTCCTGCGGTGGAGGGCCCAGCCGCCGTCGAGATTGACGTAGGTGTAGCCGGCGTCCTTCATCCCTGAGGTGACAATGGCCCTGGCTGCCGCCTCGACCGTGGCTGCGTTCACGTTCAGATGGAAGTGGTTGTAGCCGTTCCAGCCCATCGGTGGGGTCATGCCGATGGGTTGGGCCGCGCTGACCGGAATAGTGATCGTCGACGTCGCGTACGGTGAGGGCAGCACGAACGGCGCGGACGGCACCCCGCCGGCGGCCGAGCTGGGCGCAGGCGTCCTGATAGCCGCGACCGTCGCAACGGATCCGATCCAGGCCGGCCACAGGCCGGTGACGGCCGAAACCGTCAACCCGGCCACCACCGCTGTAGCGGTGATCACCGAAGCTACCCGGCGTCGAAACATCTCATGCTCTTCGGCAATGACCTTGAAACCTGCGGGGGAGGGCCGGCCGGTACCGACCATACATCCGACCGGCGCCGCGCGACACTGGATTTTACGTGGCGAGGGAATGTGAAACGCGCCCTGCCAGCGCTGCCCGACCGGACCGTCCTGCCTGTTCCCGCCCACCGTGGGTCGTCGGAAAGGCGTCCGAGGCTCGCACGTCCTTATATAGGCGGTGCGGCGGGACGATCGCTTACGAATCAGCTCCTCCCGGCGGAGCACCGGTGGGGGGAGGTGGCGCCGCCCTGTCAACCCTGTGAACTCAGGGGCCGAAAAACCTCCGAATTTATGGCCTGACGGCCGTGTCCCGGGATGGCGACTATGCGATGAATTCCCCGAACAATGGTGACCATGGCGTCACCGGTTCGACTGGAGTCCGAACAGCTCATCTTCGCGCTGGCCGCAGCCGCGGAGGCCCGAGACCCATACACCACGAGCCACGCCCAGCGGGTGGCGAGCGCCGCCCTGCACCTGGGCACGCGGCTCGGCCTTCAAGAATCGGACCTCATCGCCCTGTACCACGGCGGGCGGATCCACGACATCGGCAAGATCGGCGTGTCCGACTCGATCCTCCTGAAACCAGGGCCGCTGAACGCCGAGGAGGAAAGGCAGATGCGTGCGCACCCCGTCATCGGCGAAAGCATCGTCCGGCAGATGCCATCGGCTGCGAACCTCTTGCCCATCATTCGCAATCACCATGAGCGATTCGACGGAGGCGGTTATCCGGACGGCCTGATCGGCCACAAGATCCCGCTTCTGGCCCGGATCGTGTCGGTCTGCGACGCATACGACGCGCTGGCAAGCGACCGGCCGTACAGGTCTCGGCGCAATTCGGACGAAACGATCGAGACGCTGATGCGCGGCGCGGGCCAGCAGTGGGACCGAGAGCTCGTCTCGATCCTGCTCTACGAGCTGCCCGCCATCCGATTCGAGGTGGCCAGTTGACCTGGAGTTGAGGCTGGAGACGTTCGTTTCGGCCGAGGGAGCGTCGGTCAGGCTGGGAGGCGGGTTGGCCAGGTTCACGATTGACGAGATACATGAGCAGAGTTGAGACCCGATCCTGTGCGCATCTTCACCAACGTGAGTGACGGCCTCGAATGGATCGCCGACGAACATGCTGAAGGTTCCTGCTAGGCCAAGGCTTCAGTGAGGGGTGCCAACGTCCTCAGCTCAATCACGTAGGGGAGCGAGCGGTCGCGGGTGATCAGGTTGAGGACGACCTGGTCTGCCCCGGCGGTAAATAGACCCTCGATCCGTTGACGCACGCTGGCCACGTCGCCCCAAGCGACGATCGCATCGAAGAGCCTGTCCGATCCTGGCGGTTCGAGGTCGGACGGATCCCAGCCCAACCGTGTCAGGTTGTTCCGATAG
>JBAUTF010000391.1:0-4559 GCA_049582065.1 Candidatus Dormiibacterota bacterium
TGCTCGGCGCGCGCCACGGGACGCTCGAGCCTGAAGGCGGAGTCGACCGTGACCTGCGGCGCCAGCATCACCCCGCGATGCCGGTCAACCGGACGCTGCTCGAGCTTGACTCACCGGTGCTCGGCGCGGTGGAGCTGGCACGCGTGCTCGAGGACGCAACCGTGCTCGATGCGACGTTCGCGCCCGATGAGTCTCTTCGCGAGGCACTGCTGAGGCTGTGCCGCGAAGCGGACGAGGCGGACGGCATCATCGCGCTGAGCGACCGCCGCCTCCCCACTTCCCCGCTGAGCGGGGAAGGTGGCGCGGCGCAGCCGCCGGGTGGGGCGAGACGTCTACCCATCCCGATGGCGCTTGCCGTCGGCGCGGTGCACGAGTACCTACTGGCCACCGGCGCACGCATGGCGAAGGATATCGTCGCGATCGCCGGCGACGCGGTCGACGTCCACGACCTCGCGTGCCTGATCACGGTCGGCGCCACCGCAGTTCACCCGTACCTCGCCCTCGCCACCGCCGGTGAGGAAGGAGCCGCCCATTACCGCAAGGCGCTGGAGGCCGGTCTGCTCAAGGTGATGGCGAAGATGGGCATCTCGTGCGTCACGAGCTATCGCGGCGCCGAAGTCGTGGAAGCGCTCGGGCTCGGCGCCGAGGTCATGGAGCTCTGCTTCCCGGCTGTGCCGTCGCGAATCGGCGGAGCCGACCTCGCCGACATCGAGCGCATGATGCGCATGCGCCCGGACGCGATGCCTGATCACGGCCGTGTCCGCTTCCGCAAGGCGGGCGAGCACCACGCCTACAACCCTCTTGCCGTGCGCGCGGCTCAGAGAGCGGCGCGGACCGGCGACCGCGAGGCATACCGCGAGTGGCGCCGGCTGGCCAGCATGGAGGAGCCGCAGTCGCTCCGCGAGCTCATCCAGATCCAAGAATCCGGCGCACCGGTCCCACTCGACGAGGTCGAGCCCGCCACAGAGATCGTCAAGCGCTTCGTCAGCACTGCCATGTCGCTGGGCGCCCTGTCGCCCGAAGCGCACGAGGCGCTGGCGATCGCGATGAACCAGGTCGGCGCTCGCTCCAACTCGGGCGAGGGTGGCGAAGATCCGAGAATGTACGAGGACGGCGACGGGGTACGTCGCGACAACCGGGTCAAGCAGGTGGCGTCCGCTCGCTTCGGCGTGACGCCGCGCTACCTGAAGCGTGCCGACGAGCTCGAGATCAAGATCGCGCAGGGCTCCAAGCCGGGCGAGGGCGGCCAGCTGCCGGGCATCAAGGTCACGAGCCTCATTGCCCGCCTGCGTCACGCGCAACCGGGCATGCAGCTCATCTCGCCGCCGCCCCATCACGACATCTACTCCATCGAAGATCTGGCCCAGCTCATCCACGACCTGAAGACGGTGAACCCACGCGCGCGAATCGGCGTCAAGCTCGTCTCCGAGGCGGGCGTGGGCACCATCGCGGCGGGGGTCGCGAAGGCGCGCGCGGACTACATCCTCATCTCCGGTCACGACGGCGGCACCGGCGCTTCGCCGCTGTCGTCGATCAAGAACGCGGGCGCGCCGTGGGAGCTCGGTCTCGCGGAGGCTCAGCAGGTGCTGGTCGCGAACCGCCTGCGCGAGCGGGTCAGCCTGCGCACCGACGGCGGCCTGCGCAGCGGTCGGGACATCGTCATCGCCGCGATGCTCGGGGCGGAAGAGTTCGGGTTCGGCACGGGCCTGCTCGTCGCCCTCGGGTGCGACATGGCGCGCCAGTGCCACCTCAACACCTGCCCGACCGGCATCGCAACCCAGCGCGAAGACCTTCGCGCCAAGTTCGAGGGCCGCCCCGAGCACGTCGTCAACTACCTCTTGCTGATCGCGGAGGAGGTGCGCGAGCACGTGGCGCGGCTCGGCGCGCGCTCGCTCGCCGACATCGTGGGCCGGGTCGAGCTCCTCGAGCCGGGTCCGCGGGCGCACCTGGATCTTTCGTACATCCTGTCTCGCACCGACCAGACCCTCCCGCGCGCGCGCCGGTGGGACCGCAACGGCGACCGGGCCGCCCCCGCTCCCGATGCGGGCGACATCGACAACTCGCACCGCACCGTCGGCGCAGCCATCGAACGCGGCGAGCACCGCGCGTATCGCGGCAGCGCGGGCCAGAGCTTCGGGGCATTTCTCGACGACGGTGTGGAGCTGTGCCTGGAGGGTGAGGCGCAGGACTACGTCGGCAAGGGCATGGGCGGCGGCGTGATCGCGATCAGACCGTTTGCCGGCGACGGGACGGGAGATCCGGTCCTCGCCGGCAACACGATCTGCTACGGCGCGACGGGCGGCAAGCTCTTCGTGGCCGGCCGGGTCGGTGAGCGCTTCTGTGTCCGAAACTCGGGCGCCGTCGCGGTCGTCGAGGGGGCCGGGGACCATTTCTGCGAGTACATGACCGGTGGCGTTGCGGTGGCGCTTGGAGCGATCGGATGGAACGCCGGCGCCGGGATGACCGGCGGGGTCGCCTATGTCACCTCCTGGAACCAGCTCAACGCCGACAGCGTGGTCGCGCGCGAGGTTCCGGCCGAGGACGCCCTCGAGTTGCGAGCGCTGGTCGAGGAACACCATCGGCGAACCGGCAGCGCTATGGCGGCTGAGATGCTGGCGAACTGGGATCGCGCGCTGACGCTGTTCCGCCAGCTCGTCCCGATCGCCGCCATTGCGGCCCCGGTATTGGTGCCCGAACAAGTACCGGAGAAGGAGCCGAGAACCGTTACCCAGGCCTAGGATGGTTGCCATGCGACGCCTGGCTCTGGTCGCGCTGGTCACGCTGGCTTGTGGAGCGCTTCCGGCCCATGCCCAGGCGCTTTCACTCGCCTACCAGACCGGCGACACCTTCAAGTACACCTATCACTCGACCACCAGGCAGACCATCAACGCCGCGGGCGTGACCGTCCCCACGAACCTCGACATCTCGACTGCCGAGTCCGTCACCGTCAAATCGGTCGACTCTTCCGGGACGGCGGACCTATCGATCGCCTTGAGCAATTTCACGATCAAGTCCACCACCGGTGGGGTGACGAAAACCACCACCACGGGCATTTCGCCCTCGACGATCGACATGACCGTCGCGGCGGACGGCCGAGTCGTCGGCATAAACGGAAATCCGTACGCGGGCACCAACACGTTTCTGACATTCACCGGCATGGGGAGTGGCTTTTTCGTGACTGCTGTCCTTCCCGCCAATGCGGTCAAGCCAGGCGACACCTGGTCCAACAGCTACGACCAGGCGATGCCCGGAGGAGCAGGCGGCATCCACATGACGAGCACCAGCAATTACCTGCGCAACGAGTCTTTCAACGGAATCGACGCGGCCGTGGTCGAGACCAAGAGCATCGGCACCATCGACATCAGCTCCGCCCTATCGACTCCACAGCCTGGCGCAACGAACATGGGCATGGCGATGAAGGGTACTGTCGCGACCGATGTGACGACCTGGATCGACCCGGTTGGACATCGGGTGCTCAAAACCCATGCGACCGAGATCGATGACGGGACGATGAACCTCCACCTCCCCCCAGAGGTCGGGTCGGTACCGGGGTTGGGCGGACCGATGACGATTCAGGGCTCCGCGACCACGGACCTGACTGCGGCCTGACGCATGGGAGTTCGCGAGGCGCTGGAGTCGCAGCGCAAGGCCGAGCAGGAGTTCGCCGCCGAGGCGTTGAAATCCGAAACCGCGCCCAAAGGGTGGCCCGCCGCTCTGGTCATGTTTCACCTGGCGATGTGGCGCGAGCGCCTGCGCAACGCGCTGGCCGACCTCGCCGAAGATCGAACGTTTGCCCCGCCCCCGGAAAACATCGACGAGTTCAACGAGGCGGAGCTCGCCGGCGGGATCGGAACGCCGCTGGCGGACGCGGCCGGGCGAGCGGACCTGCTGCTGGGCGAGATGATCGACCTGTACGACCGCCTCGGGGAGCGGCCGATGGCCTGGTTCACGGCGAAGACGACCACCGAGGCCATGCTGCGCAACAGCTACATGCACCCTCGAGTTCACCTGTCCGCGTATCTCAAGGAAAACGGTTTCGCCGAGCGCTCGGCAAAGCTCTGGGATGACGCGGTCACCGACATGGAGGCGGCTGCGGCGCCACCATTCATCATGGGCGGAGTCCTCTACAACGCCGCCTGGACCCAGGCGTCGCGCGGCGATGTGGACGAGGCGTTCAACCTTCTGGAACGGGCGGTGGAGATGCGCCCAGACCTGAGGAGCCAGGCTGCCGGTGATCCCGACATGGATCCCCTCCATGCGAATCCGCGCTTTCAGGCCCTCGTCAAGGCGTAGACGCGGCCGCGCGGATGCGATCCAGCACCCTCATATTCGCGATCGACTCGCTGAGCGGGATGGCGACGGGGAGGCGGTCGATAACGCTCCTCGCGAACGATTCGACCATCAGCTGGTAAGGGTCTGCGTCGTCGCGTGCCGTGAACGGGCGCTCGAGCCGTTCGACGCCCTCTCGCATGACCACGGTCAGGTCCTGTTCCTCCGGCGATTCGAAGCTGGCCCACACTGCTGCGGTCTCGCCCCCGTCGAACTGCAGCAGCGCGCTC
>JBAUTF010000392.1:0-22850 GCA_049582065.1 Candidatus Dormiibacterota bacterium
GCGAGGGAAAAGGGTAAATACGCGATTGAGGTCAGATGCGATGCCTGGACGGTCGTTTCGCGTGTAGGCCCCCATCATGAGGTTGTCGACCACGGTCATGCGGGAGAAGAGGCGCCGGCCTTCGGGCGACTGACTGATACCCAGCTCCACGATTTTCGCCGGCCCGATGTGGGTGATGTCGCGGCCTTCGAATCGGATGCTGCCTGCATGCGGATGCATCAGGCCCGAGATCGTCCGCAAGGTGGTCGTCTTGCCGGCGCCGTTAGAACCGATGAGCGCGACCACCTCACCTGCCTCGATCCGGATGGTGACGCCACGCAGCGCCTGGATCCGTCCGTAGAACGCGTCGACGGATTCGAGCTCGAGGAGTGCCATCAGCAGCTACGCCGACTTGCCGAGATAGGCTTCGATGACTTTGGCATCCTTGCGGACCTCCTCTGGAGAGCCCTCAGCGATCTTCTCGCCATGGTCGAGCACCACGATGCGCTCCGAGATGCCCATGACCACCTTCATGTCGTGCTCGATCAGGAACACAGTGATGCCACGGGCCAGGATCTTCTTGACGAGCTGCATCAGCTCCACCTTCTCTTGGGGCGTGAACCCGGCGGCGGGCTCGTCGAGGAGGAGAAGCTTGGGGTCGGTGGCCAGGGCTCGCGCGATCTCGAGCCGGCGCTGCTGGCCGTAAGGGAGGTTGCGGGCGTAATGGTTGGCCTGACGCGCGATGCCGACGAAACGGAGCAGATCCATCGCCTCCTCCGTGACGCGCTCCTCCTCGCGCCGCTCGCGCGGCAGCTTGAACAAGGAATCCCACAGCTTGGCCTTCATCCGCACATGGCGCCCGACCCTGACGTTGTCGATGCATGACATGTAATCGAATAGCCGGATGTTCTGGAAAGTGCGCGCGATGCCCAATCGCGCCACCTCGTGCGGCTTCGAGCCCGTGATGTCGCGACCATTGAAGACGACGCTGCCCGACGTCGGCTGGAAGAGACCTGTCACGTTGTTGAAGAGGGTGGTCTTGCCGGCGCCGTTGGGGCCGATGAGGGCGAAGATCTCGCCGCGCTTGATGTGCAGGCTCACGTTGTCCACGGCAAGCAATCCGCCGAACCGCTTGGTGAGGTTGGTCAGCTCCAGGATGTTGTCGGTAGCGGCCGGGGCGGCCGTCTGCTTGCTCATGATGCGTGGCTCGCCTCGACGGCCGCCTCATCCTCTTGCATCACGGCGTGCTTGAGCTCCTGCTCGCGGACGCGGCTGGGAAAGATGCCCTGTGGACGCAGAAGCATCATCAAGACAAGGATCAGGCCATAAACCAGGAAATTGATGCGCTGCGTCTCCTGGGCGAGTCCGGGCCAGTCGCCGTTAGATACGTTCAACGAGCTAAGACCAAAAGTGTTCGCGAGCGACTGGACGGTCGACGGAAGTGAGGGGAGGACGCTGTTGAGGACGAAGTAGATGACCAGCGCTCCGACGATGACGCCGGTGATGCTACCCATGCCTCCCAGCACAACCATCACCAAGACGGTGATGGAGACGATGAACAGGAAGTCATCTGGGCTCACGAGGCCGATGCTCGATCCATAGTAGGCGCCCGCGAAGCCGCTGAACGATGCTCCGATCGCAAAGGCGAGCAGCTTGGTGGTGACTGTGTTGATGCCCATCGCGGCCGCTGCCACCTCGTCCTCGCGGATCGCCATCCAGGCGCGGCCCAGGCGGGACCGGTACAGGTTGCCCACCAGGATCACCGCCCCGATGATCAGGATCACCACCAGCACGTAGTAGGCGATCGGATCAAAGCCGAAACTGAAGCATGGAGAGAACCCGGACGAACCGAGAGTCCGGCACGCGGCGCCCTGGATGATCGAGATGCTGTTCGCCCCGGCCCAGGGGCCGGTGATCCACGCGGGCAGGCTCGGCTGGTCGATGCCTACGATCGAGTTGATCCCGCCCGTCCACTGGGGAAGGTTGTAGGACAGCTGCGGCACGATCTCACCGAAGCCGAGCGTCACGATGGCCAGGTAGTCGCCGCGCAGCCTGAGCGTGGGGAAGCCGAGAGTCGCGCCGGCAGCCGCGGCGACGAACATCCCCACGAAGATCATCAGCCAGAACGGGAGGTGAAAGCTGTGGTGCAGCGGCGAGGAGTCGAGCTGGGCAGACGCGAAGAGCGCGTAAGTGTAGGCGCCGATGGCGAAGAACGCCGCGTACCCCAGGTCCAGCAGGCCGGCAAAGCCGACGACTACGTTGAGTCCAATTGCCAGCAGAACGAATGTGCCGGCATGACCCGCCTGAGCGATGAGGGCTGTGCTGCCCGTCGCGTACAGCGTAACCATGGGAAACGCCAAGGCAATGAGCAGGAGAACGCTGTAGATGGCCGTGTCGCGATCGCGCATCCGTTCGCGAAAATGAAGCCGCGCCATCAAGGAACGTGGCCTTGGTGCGGCAGGCTCGGTCATTTCTCGGGCACCCTCATGCCAAGCAGGCCAGTGGGCCGGAAGACCAGTATCCCGATGAGAATTCCAAAGATGACGATCTCGGTCCACTTGGAACCGATATAGAAGTCGCTGTAGGCCGCGATGAGCCCGATCAGCAGCCCCCCGATGGCCGCCCCGGGAATATTGCCGATGCCGCCGAACACGGCCGCCGTGAAGGCGACGAGGCCGGTGCGGAACCCGAGGTTGTAGAAGATGTTGTTGTAATACAGGCCCCAGATCATGCCGCCGGCGCCGGCCAGCAGCGCGCCTATGAAAAATGTCGCCGCGATCGTTCGGTTGATGTCGATCCCCATGAGCTGGGCGGCATCGCGGTCCTGGGCGGTGGCTCGCATGGCCTTGCCGAGCCGGGTTCGGTTGATGAAGAGCGCCAGCAGTGCTACCAGGATGATCGCCGTCACGAATACGAAAACGTCCTTGAAGCCGATGAAGACTCCGCCGATCCTGGTCTGGAAGCCAGGGCCATGCGGCAGCAGGTCGGGCACATGCAAGGTGGCTGGACCGTGCCACAGGAACATGATCCCTTCCAGCACGAATGACATCCCGATGGCCGTGATCAAGGGGGCCAGGCGCGGAGCGTTGCGCAGCGGCCGGTACGCGACGCGCTCGATGCCGATGTTGATGGCGCCCATGATCAGCATGACCACAGGGAACACGAGAAGCAGGGCTACCAGGTTGACGGTCGTGAATGAGGTCTCGTTGACCGCGAAGAGGCCGAGGATCGCGCTGCCGATGTATGCGCCCAACGTGAACACGTCGCCGTGGGCGAAGTTGATGAGCTCGATGATGCCGTAGACCATGGTGTAGCCGAGGGCGACCAGCGCGTACATAGCGCCGTCCGCCAGGCCGAAGATCGTGACCTGGGCGAATGTCCTGGGCTGGGTGACCGCCTGGGCCGCAAGCAAGACGACCGCGGCGGCGCAGATGACGTAGAAGCCGAAGTCGGGGACGCTCGTGCCGCCCACTCTCAGCGAGCGGATGCTCTTGAGAACCGAGGCCCCCGTCCCGGCTTTGCCCGCGTCCAGAGCCTCCCCTCCTTACATTTAAAGAACGAGGAGGCCCGGGTCGGGCCTCCTCGTGGGATTGTCGGCTAAAAGACTATTGGATTGTGGGCTAAAAGACTAGGCGGCGGTCGCGTAGTTGACCTGGTCCTTCCAGACGTAGCACAGGGTTGCGGCTTTCGATCCGCAGACGCCGGTGCTCTGGCTCGGGTCGGACACCTGCTGGATTGCGTAGATGGAGACGATCTTCAGGCTCGTGTCGCCGTTGGCGTCGAAGTCGTAGGTACCGATCACTCCGACGAAGCCCTTGGTCTTGGCCATCTCGGCCCTGACCTGCTCGCGGGTCGGGGTGCTGCCGTTGGCGTCGTTGATCGCCCGGCCGATGGCGGCCATCAGCGCGTTGGCGGCGTCATAGCCCTGCATGGTGTAGCCGCCGAAGTCGTTCGGACCGGGGAAAGCCTTGCGGAACGCCGCGATCGTCGCGGCAGCGCCCGGAATCCTGGTCGCGTCCGCGCCCGCCGAGGTGGAGTACATGCCCACCTCGTTGCCAGACGCCTCGTCGATGCAGTTGGTGGTCTCGATGCCGTCACCTCCGCCGAACGGGACGTTCCAGCCGATGTCCTTCATCTGCTTGCGAGGAATGCAGACGTTCTGGTCGTCGGTGCCGCCCGCGTAGACACCCTGCGCGCCGGCGCTCTGGAACTTGAGCAGGATCGACTTCCAGTCACTGGTCGTCGCCTTCTGGTACTCGGAGTGGGTCGTCGTGCCGCCCAGCTTCTTGAACTCGACCTCGAAAGCGCCCGCGATGCCTACGCCATAGACGGTGCTGTCGTCGAGGATGCCGATGTTGTGGACGTTCAGCGTCTTGTAGAAGTAGTCGGCCATCGCCGGGCCCTGGTAGTCGTCGGTCGTGACGACGCGCCAGTAGTTGTTCGGGTTGCCGTTGCGGAGGTCCGACGCGTTATAGGAGCACACGATCAGTGGGGGAGCCGCTGGCTTGGTCAGACACGGGTTGGTGTTGGACGGGCTGATCATGGTGAAGTGCTGCGGGGCGGCGATAGGGATCTCAGCCGCCGCAACCGCCGAGTTGTACGGCCCGATCATGCCCATGTAGGCCGGGTCGCCCAGCATCGACTGGACGTTCTCGACCCCTGCGGCCGCGGAGTAAGCGGCCTGCCGGCAGTCGTCGAAACCGGTAAACGCGATGGTGTATCCGTTGACGCCGCCCGCGGCGTTCTTCGTGTCGACCGCGAACTTGACGCCGTTCTGGGTCGCCTGGCCGCCGGTGGTGCAGATCGGCAGGTCAGATCCGATCTTGATCGTGCCCTTGTTGGCGGTGGTGCCGCCACCGCTGCTGCCGCCGCACGCGAACGCGATCAGAGTCGCCGATGTGAGGACTACGAGTCCCCTAGCTCGAACCATATGGTTCCCCCTTGTGATTCCTGGGAGGCCATCGCCTTCAAGGCCACTGGACTCCCATCACTCGCCGCCCTCTTCCCAACTGTTGGCGGCCAACACGTGTCGGGGCGAGAGTGCGCCGGCGTCGAGTGCGGCCACATGGGGTGGCCGAACCGCTACTCCGATGGAAACTATCGACCCGCGGCGGCCCGCAAGTCAAGTGACGATCGGACATGAGTCTAACACGCTGTCAATAAGGGAGCGCAGCGCTGTAATCAACGACTCCCTCGAGCTTCCAGGGCGCGGCCGGGTCGTCGCCGGGCGGCGTGGTGACCGAGAACACCCGGTTGGTGGTGTCCCCGGCCGGGTCGAAACCGATCGTCCCGGTCATTCCGGCAAAGCCGGCCGTGGTCGACAGCTCGGAGATCACGCTGCCACGGACGGGAAGCTGGCCGCCCGCGGCCCGGATCGCCCGATCGATCGCGGCGTACAGGACGGCAGTGGCGTCATACGCGACCATGGTGTAGGGCCCGTAGTCGGCGGGCCGCCCGAACGCTGCTCTGAAAGCCGTCAAGGTCGAGGCCGCGGCGGGCAGCGATCTGGCGTCCACCGCGGGGACGGTGGCATAGATGCCGGGGGCGTTCCCGGCCGCGGCGGTGACGCATGCGGGATCGTCAGCGATCCCGTCTGACCCGAGAAAGGGGGTCGCCGCCCCCGCGTCGAAGATGCCTTTCATCTGCGCCCTGATGCCACAGCCGTTGCCGGCGGTGGATCCCCCGAAGTACACGGCCTGGGCCCCGGCCGCCTTCATGCTCGTGAGGAACGCCGTGGCGTCACCGGCCGTTTTGGGATCGAGGTCCGCATGGCCGACCACGCTGCCGCCCAGCTTCTCGAATCGCTCCGTGAAGCCCGCGGCCAGTGCCTGTCCGTACGCCTCGTGATCCGAGATCACCGCGGCCCGAAGCACGTGAAGGGTCTTGACCGCGTAGTCGGCCGCGGCCGGGCCCTGCAGGTCGTCGGTCGGGGCCAGGCGGAAGAAGTTGTTGACGTGCGCGGGCCTGATCTCGGATGCGGACGGTAGCCCGGCGTCTTTGCACGTGATCGCGCTGCCGGTCAGCTCGAGTTGCGCCGGCAGGAACGTGTCTTTGGTGAGGCAGGGACTGCTGGCCGACGGGCTGACCATGGCCAGCGCGGCGGCGTTTGCCACCGGTATCTCCTTACGGGCGACCGACGAGTCGAAGGGCCCGATGACGGCGACAAGAGCCGCGTCGTTGATGAACCCGGTGATGTTCGCCACGCCGAGCTGAGGGTTCGGTGGACCGCCTCCGGCGTCGTCCGCGGATCGGATGGATACGGCGAAGCCGTCGAGAGTCGGATGCTGCTGGACGAAGAATCGGATCCCGTTCAAAGCGGGCTGCGCGGCGGGGCCTTCTGGGCCGGTGATGGGAAGGTCCACGCCGATGTGGAGCGGTCGGGCGCCCGTCCCGCCGGCCCCGCCGCCGGCGCAGGCGGACGTTACGATCAGGCCAAAGCAGGCCGCCGCGGAGAGGGCGAGGCGCACGACGGAGAGGATTGCATCTTCGGAGGGATGATCTCTGGTGTCCCGGCAGTACTTATACTCGTTGTCCCTCCTCCCGCGTCTATTCGGCGTGGGGGGGCCAGCGGTTTGGAGCGCGATGATTGAAGACTGAGACCAGCGAACACCTGAAACCCCGCTCTCAATATGGGGACGAGGCCGTCCAGCTTGCGGTCGCCGGCAAGTGGGACGAGGCGATGAAGCTCAACCGCTTCATCATCGAGAGTTTCGGCGCGGACGAAGAGACGCAGAACCGCCTGGGCAAGGCACTTTCGGAGCTGGGCAAGCTCAAGGACGCGAAGGCCGCATACGAGGTTGCCCTCAAGCTCAACCCCATGAACTCCATCGCCAAGAAAAACGCCGCGCGCATCAACGCGCTGCTGCACCAGAAGGAAGGATTGAAGGTCGGCGGCACGCGGGTCGACCTCAACCTCTTCGTCGAGGAGATGGGGAAGACCATCATCACGACGCTCGAGGGCCAGAGCCCGGACATCTGCTCCAAGGTCGCGGCCGGCGACGTCGCCGAGCTGAGGGTCGACGGCGACGGCATCTGGGCGGAGACCTCGCGAGGAGTCCGGCTCGGCACCCTCGAGGCGAAGCTCGCCCGCCGGCTCATCAAGTTCATGCGGGGCGGCAACCGCTACCAGGGCGGCGTGACATCCTGCGAGGGCAGCACGGTCAAGCTGATCGTGCGCGAGACGTACCAGGACCCGCACTTCGCGGGCAAGCCGAGCTTCCCGATGCGCCGCAAGCGCGAGGTCGAGTTCCGACCTTACGCCAAGGAGAGCCTGCTCGCGAGAGACATCGAGGTCTTCACCGAGGATGAGGAAGAGGAGGCGCTCGTCGAAGCCCCTATTACCGACGAGCTGGAGGAAGGCATGCACGCAGTCGAGGACGAGGCCGAGCCGATCGACTTCTCCGACGACGCGGACAGCGACTCGGACGACGATGAGGACGACAGCTGACATGAAGGTCGACCTGACTCCCGAGGCCGCGGCCCGGAGGTCCCTTCACCTCCGGTAGCACAGCGTCCCGCCACCGAAGATCCTCGATGACGGAACGCCCCGAATCGACGGTGACACCGCAGCTGGGCGGCGTGCCCGGGTTTCGCGACCTCCTGCCGGCCGAGGCGGAGATTCTTCGAGAGGCGCAGGAGTCCCTTCTCGCCGAGATGCGGCGCTGGGGTTACCGGCATGTCATCACTCCCCTGGTCGAGAACCTCGATGTGCTGGAGCTCGGCCTCGGCCCCGAGCAGAGGCGGCGGCTGTTCAAGTTCGCTGACGCCGGCGGCGACGTGATCGCCCTGGTGGGCGAGCGCACCGTCCCGGTCGCGAGGGTGGTGGCCGGCAAGCTGCGGTCCGCCAGGCTGCCGCTGCGCCTCTGCTACGCGGGGCCGGTGCTCTCGACCGACGAGGGCCGGTTCCAACAGCGCCGCGAGACCTACCAGGTCGGCGCCGAGCTGATCGGCGCGCCGGGCCCGGTCGCGGACGCAGAGGTCATCGCGCTCGCTGCGCGCTGCCTGGAGGCGGCTGGCATCCGCCACTACCAGATCGACGTCGGGCATGCGGAGTTCTTTCACGGCATCATGGACGCGGTCAAGCTGCCGCCCGAAGTCAAGGTGGCGGTCCGCGCCGCCCTGGCGGCGCGCGATTTCGTGGCGCTCGAATCTCTGCTCGAGCGCACGCCGCTGCGCTCGGCCGAGCACGAGCTTCTGCTTCGTTTCCCGGCTCTGCGCGGCGGCCCCGAGATCCTGGCGGCGGCGGGCGGCCTGGTGCGCAACAAGCGCTCCGAGCTGGCCATCGCAGAGCTGGCCCAGGTCCGCGAGCTGCTCATCACGCATGGCCTCGGCGACGTGGTGAACCTCGACCTCGGGGCCCTGCGCGACTTCGACTATTACACCGGCGTCATCTTCGAGGGGTACGGTCCCGAGGTCGGGCGTCCGGTGGCGCAGGGCGGAAGGTATGACCGCCTCCTCGAGAAGTTCGGGCGGCCGGCGCCCGCCACCGGCTTCATGGTTCAGCTCGACCTCGTGTCCGAGATGCTCACGCAGGCGCCCCGCCCCCCCGCGCTCCCTCGCCTGGACGCGGCGGTGGCCTGGAGCGGTCCCGGCCTCGGTCCCGCGGTGCGCCTCGGCTCGACCCTGCGCCTGTTCGGCATGCGCGCGGTGGTGGATACGGAATCGCGAAGCCAGGCGGAGGCCAAGGCCTGGTGGCATGCGGTGGGGGCGGTCAGCCTCATCTACTGCCACAGCGAATCGACGGTCTCATGGACGGTCCCCGGCCAGCGCACCCGCCGCCTTCCGCCCGAGCAGGTCGCCGGCAGGCTGGCCGGGGGCCTCGCATGACGGCGCAGGTGAAGGTGTCCATCGCGATCCCGACCGGCGCTCTGCTCGCCGGCGCGCTCCGCCTGCTCGCGCGCTCGCACGTCGCCCGCCTCGGCGCGGACGAGCTGGGGCGCCAGCTGCTGGTCGAGCGTCCCGGGCTGAGGGTCATCCTGGTGCGGCCGGCGGACGTCCCCGCCTATGTCGACCATGGCGCCGCCGACCTGGGCATCGTCGGCAAGGACGTGCTCTGGGAGACGCCCGGCTCGCACTACGAGCTCGTCGACCTGCGCTTCGGCGAATGCCGGCTCGTGCTTGCGGTGCCCGACAAATCCAGGCTCGATGGTCCGGAGACGTGGCCGCCGCTGCTGCGGGTCGCCACCAAGTACCCGCGGACCGCAGCCTCATGGTTCGAGATTCGAGGCCAGGCGGTCGAAGTGGTCCGCCTGCACGGCTCGGTCGAGCTGGCCCCCCAGGTCGGCCTCGTGGACGGCATAGTCGACCTCACCGCGACGGGCAGAACCCTGCGCGAGAACCGCCTTCGTGTGGCCGCTCTGCTCGGGTCCTCCACCGCCCGCCTGATCGCGAACCAGGCGAGCTTGAAGACGCGCACACAGGCGGTGCAGGCCGTCGTGTCGAAGCTGCGCGAAGGCGTGAACGGTGCCGGTTAGAAGGTTCGACGTCGGCTCGTGGCTGGACTCGCCGATGTCGCGGCGCCGGCTCGACCTGGCGCAGTTCGCAGCAGAGCGGGCGGTGGTGGCGGATATCTGCGCGCGGGTCGCGGCCGAAGGCGACCAGGCGCTGCGCGAGCTGGGTAAGAAGTTCGACGGCTGGGCGCCTGGACCCGATGAGTCCTTCGAGGTACCCAGGGGTGAGCTGGCCACGGCGGCCGGCCGCCTTCCCGCGGCGGACCGCGCCGCGCTGGAATTCGCCGCTCAGAGGATCCGCGACTTCCACATCCGCCAGGTCCAGCCTCCGACCACCGGGCCGCCCGGGCTGAAGCTGGTCACGCGCCCCGTGCGCCGTGCCGGGCTGTACGCGCCTGGCGGTCGCGCCGCCTATCCGTCGACGGTCCTGATGACGGTGATCCCCGCGCGGGTCGCGAAGGTCGACCAGGTGGTGCTGGCCACGCCGCCTCGGGCGGACGGCAGCGTCCCGTCGGCCATCCTTGCGGCAGCGCATATCGCGGGGGTGGATGCGGTGTATCGAATGGGGGGCGCACAGGCCGTCGCGGCGCTGGCTTACGGCACCGCCACGATCCCGCGAGTCGACATCGTCGCCGGCCCGGGGAACATCTATGTGACGCTGGCCAAGAAAGAGGTGTTCGGAGCAGTCGGCGTCGACGGAATTGCGGGCCCGACCGAGGTCATGGTCATCGCCGATCAAGGTGCGCGGCCCGATTTCGTGGCGGCGGACCTGGCCGCCCAGCTGGAGCACGACCCCCTTGCGTGGGGCGTGCTCATCACGGACTCATCGCACCTGGCCGACCGGGTGGAAGAGGAGCTCGAGAGCCTGGTCGCCGGGCTGGAGCGCAAGGAGATCATCCGCAAGGCGAGCTGCTGCATCATCGTGGCGGACGACCTCGACCAGGCGGTGCACCTGGCCAACGACTTCGCGCCGGAGCACCTTCTCATCGTCACGTCCGACGCGGCGCGGCTCGCGGCGCAGGTGGAGAACGCCGGCGCGGTGTTCGTCGGGCCGTACGCCACGGTGCCGCTGGGCGATTACGTCGCCGGGCCCAACCACACGCTGCCCACCTCGGGCGCGGCGCGGTTCTCTTCGCCGCTGGGCGTCCATACATTCTTGAAGCGGACCAGCGTCTTGAGCCTGAACCGAGGCGACCTCGAGATGCTCCGCGAGGCATGCGTGCGATTGGCGGAGATGGAAGGCCTCGGCGCGCACGCCCACGCAGTGGAGGTGCGGCTTGAATAGAGAAGGCCACGTCGTCCGTAAGAGCAAGGAGACGCAGCTCACCGCGAAGGTGGTGCTGGAGGGTCGAGGCCGCATCCGGGTCTCGACCGGACTCGCCTTCCTGGACCACATGCTCGAGCAGGTCGCACGCTACGGCGGATTCGACCTCACGATGCGCGGCGCCGGCGACATTCACGTCGACACCCACCACCTCGTTGAGGACGCGGGCATCGTGGTAGGCCAGGCCCTGTCGCAGGCACTCGGTCCGCGCACCGCCATCGCGCGATTTTCCTCCGCTTACGCGCCGCTCGACGAATCCCTGGCGCGCGTAGTGGTGGACCTGGGCAAACGGCCGTTTCTGTCCTACAACGTCCCGTTGCGCGGCCGGATCGGGACTCTCGAGTCGGAGGTGCTCGAGGAGTTCTGGCGTGCGCTGTCCATCCACCTCGGGGCGACGATCCACGTTGACGTCATCCGCGGTCGCAACCGCCACCACGTCGCCGAGGCCACGTTCAAAGCGCTCGGGCTGGCCCTCCGGCAGGCGATGGCCTCTGGCCCGGGTGGAGGCATTCCATCATCCAAGGGGCTGCTCGGATGATGTACCCCCATTGATCGCCATCGTCGACTACGGGGTGGGCAACGTGCGATCGGTGGAGAGGGCCCTGGAGCACGTCGGCGCCGAGGCCAGGCTGACCTCCGACCCGGACGAGCTCGAGCGAGCGGCGGGCGTCATCCTTCCCGGAGTCGGCGCCTTTGCGCCGGCCCTGGCCAGGCTCACCGAGCACGGCCTTGGCGCCCATCTGGTCGACCTGGCCCGCGGCGGCAAGCCGGTGCTCGGCATCTGCCTCGGCTATCAGCTCCTCTTTGAAGAATCGATGGAGCGCGGCCGCCACCGGGGCCTCGGTCTGCTGCCCGGCCGGGTGGTCGAGGTGACCACATCTCAGCGTCTGCCGGTGATCGGCTGGTGCCGAGTCAACCAGACTGCTGATTCGCCGTTATGGCGCGGAATCGCGGGCGGGTCGTACTTCTATTTCGTGCATTCGTACACACCCGGCGAGTCCGCCTACGCGTTCGGGTCGAGCGAACACTCGCCGGCCGCCGCGGCCGCGAGGGGAAATGTCATGGGCACCCAGTTTCATCCCGAGAAGAGCGGCCCGGACGGGCTTCGGGTCTATGAGAACTTCGTCGGGCTCTGCGCGTGAGCGAACAGGATTACGTCCGGCGCAATCGAGCCGCCTGGGACGAATACGCAACGGAATATGTCGAGGCAGGCCGCGAAGCCTGGGGTTCGCCCGAGCCGTGGTGGGGGATCTGGCGCGTCCCGGAGTCGGAGCTGCACGTCCTGCCCGACGTTCGAGGACTCGATAGTGTTGAACTCGGTTGCGGCACCGGGTACGTATCGGCCTGGCTGGCGCGCCGCGGCGCGCGGCCGGTCGGCATCGACAACTCGCGCGCCCAGCTGGCCAGCGCGAGAAAGTTCCAGCGGGAGTTCGGGATCGACTTCGCGCTCGTGCAGGCTGACGCTGAGCGGGCGCCGTTCGCGAGCGAGAGCTTTGACCTTGCGATCAGTGAGTACGGAGCCTGCCTGTGGTGTGACCCGTATCGGTGGATTCCAGAGGCTGCCAGGTTGCTGCGTCGCGGCGGCGAGCTGATTTTTCTCTCGCACAGCGCGCTCGTCCTGCTCTGCATGCCCGACCTCGAGGCGGACGGACCGGCCGGGAACGTACTGATTCGTGACCATTTCGGCATGCATCGATTCGATTGGTCGGACTATCCAAGCACCGAGTTCCACCTCGGGCACGGGGATCTGGTCCGGCTGTTTCGCAAAAGCGGCTTCGAGATCGAGGACATGATCGAGGTGCGACCGCCCGAAGGGTCGAGCACGCGTCACCCGTTCGTGACCCTCGAGTGGGCGCGGCGGTGGCCGTGCGAGGAGATCTGGAAAGCACGCAAGGCAGGTGCCTAGTTCCGATGCCGGCCAAGCGGATCATCCCGTGCCTGGACGTCACCGAAGGACGAGTCGTCAAGGGCGTTCGCTTCCAGGAGCTCCGCGATGCCGGCGACCCGGCCGAGCTCGCAGCCCTGTACGACAGCGAGGGCGCGGACGAGATCGTGTTCCTGGACATCACCGCGTCGTCGGATGTGCGAAAGATCCTGCTCGACGCGGTCGAGCGGACGGCAGACCGGGTCTTCATCCCGCTCACGGTCGGCGGGGGAGTGAGAAGCGTGGACGACATGGGTGAGCTGTTGACGCACGGCGCCGACAAGGTTTCGATCAACACCGCCGCGCTGGAAGATCCGGCGCTGATCACGCGCTGCGCCGAGGTGTTCGGCGCGCAGTGCGTGGTCCTGGCGATCGACGCGCGCAGAAGGGCGGATGGCGGCGTTTGGGAGGTGTTCACCCACGGCGGGCGGCGCGCCACCGGCCGCGAGGCGGTGGAGTGGGCGATGCGAGGCGAGCAGCTGGGTGCGGGGGAGATCCTGCTCACATCAATGGACCGCGACGGCACGCATGATGGCTACGACCTCGCGTTGCTGCGCGCGGTCAACGCCGCGGTCCGGCTTCCCGTCATCGCCTCCGGTGGCGCCGGCTCGGTTCGTCACATCCACGAGGCGCTGACCGAAGGCGGGGCGGAGGCGGCGCTCGCGGCGTCCATCTTCCATTTCGGCGAGCTGTCGATCGGAACTGTGAAACAGGAGCTGGCGGCATTGGGTTTGGAGGTCAGGCGATGAATCCGGACTTCTCGAAAGGTCTCGTTCCTGCCGTCGTGCAGGACTCGAGTTCCGGGCGGGTTCTGATGCTTGCCTACATGGACGAGGAGGCCTGGGTGCGGACGCGCGAGACCGGGAACGCCTGGTTCCACTCGCGCGAGCGGGGCCTGTGGGAGAAGGGCGCGACTTCTGGAAACACGATGCGAGTCGTCGAGGTACGGCTTGACTGCGACCTCGACAGCATCCTGCTTCGCGTCGAGCCGGCCGGCCCCGCCTGCCACACCGGCGCCGAGTCGTGCTTCTTCAACGAGCCGGGGTAGGCGCGCCGAGCCAGCTCAGCAGTAGCTCCACAGGAGCGCATTCCAGTTCGCGCATGTTTATGCAAATTTATGTATACTCATGCGCTCGTGGCGAACGTGCTGAAAGCTGCGGTCGCAGGGGCCAACGGCTATGCGGGGATGACGGCCGTCCACCTGCTGGCGCGCCACCCGGGAGTGGAGCTGGTCCAACTTACGTCACGCTCGCACGCCGGCAAGCCGTATGCCGAGGTCTTTCCGCTCCTCGACCTGAGGGGTGAGTTTCAGGTGGAGCCCGACCCCGTCGGGATCGACGTCGTCTTCAGCTGCCTCCCGCACAACGTAGGGGCCTCACAGGCGCCGGCGTGGCTTGCCGCCGGCGCGCGCGTCGTCGACATGAGCGCGGACTTCAGGCTTCGTGACGCCTCCCAGTACCCCACCTGGTACCGGCAGCCACATCCCGAGCCGGCGCTCCTCGCACAGGCCGTGTTCGGCCTCCCGGAGCTGCACGAGCACGAGATCGCGAGCGCCAAGCTCATCGCGGTGCCGGGCTGTTACTCGACCGCCTCCATCCTCGCGCTGGCCCCGGCGGTGGCGGCCGGGCTAGTGGGGTCGGACATCATCGTGGATGCGAAATCGGGGGTGAGCGGGGCGGGACGGTCGCCCGGCATGGGCGTGCACTTCAGCGAGGTCAACGAGTCGGTCGGTGCGTACGCGATCGGGGGGCATCGCCACCTGCCGGAGCTCCTGCAGGAGCTCGGCAGCCTGAACCGGAATGGATCAATCCCAAAGCTGACATTCGTGCCGCACCTGATCCCGATGACGCGCGGCATCCTGGCGACCTGCTATTTCGACCTGAAGGGATCCCTGGCCGAGCTGCAGGAGGCCTATCGGGAGTTCTATGCGGGCCAGCCCTTCACGCGAGTGATCGACCGCACTCCCGCCACCAAGCTCGCCGCCCACTCCAACCTCTGCCTCATCAATGTCGCGGCGCAGGGCGACAAGGCGGTGGTGACCGCCGCGCTCGACAACCTGATGAAAGGCGCGTCGGGCCAGGGCGTCGAGTGCTTCAACATCGCCTTCGGTTTCGACCGCACGACCGCACTGGGGGCGCCGATCCAGTGGCCGTGACCTTTGCCAGGGGATTTCGAGCCGGGACCGCGGCGTGCGGGATCAAGGCGTTCACTGCGGGCGCGTCCGCGATCCCCAGCGGGCAGCGAGACGACCTCTGCGTGATCCACTCCATGACGCCTTGCGACGTGGGTGGCGTCTTCACGACCAACAAGGTGAAGTCGGCGTCGGTGGTGATCGACCAGCTGCACCTCCAGCACAGGCGGGTGCAGGCCATCACGATCAACTCGGGCAACGCCAACGCATGCACCGGCGCGCAGGGCTTCAAGGACGCGCTGCTGATGGCGAAGCTGTCGGCGGACCGCCTCGACCTCGACCCGGACCAGGTGCTCGTCAGCTCCACCGGGGTGATCGGCCGCTACCTGCCGATGAACGCGATCAAGGCCGGCATCGCCGAGGCGTGCGCCAGGATGAGCGAGGAGGGGGGCGACGCGGCAGCGCGCGCCATCATGACCACCGACACCGTGCCCAAGACCTCGCAGCTCGAAGTGGAGATCGGCGGCGCCACGGTCCGGGTGGGCGGCATGTGCAAGGGCTCGGGCATGATCCATCCGAACATGGCGACCATGCTGGCCTACATCACCACCGATGCCGCGGTCGAGCCAGGCCTCATGGCGTCGCTGGTCAAGTCCATCGCCGACCGCAGCTTCAACCAGGTGACGGTCGACGGCGACAGCTCGACCAACGACACGTTCCTGATCCTGGCCAACGGCGCGGCCGGCAACGACTTGGTGCGCGCCGGCAGCGTCGAGGCGGAGCAGCTCGAGATGGCCCTGCTCGAGGTCGCGCGGGCCCTTGCGCGCTCGATCGCGAAGGACGGCGAGGGGGCGACCAGGCTGATCAGCGTCAAGGTCGAAGGTGCAGTGTCGGACGCCGAGGCCCGAGCCGCGGCCCGCGCGGTCGCCTCGTCCAGCCTCGTCAAGACCGCCGTGCACGGCGGCGACCCCAACTGGGGCCGCATCGTGTGCGCGCTCGGATACAGTGGCTCCGAGCTTGCGCTCGACAGGCTGCACCTGACCGTGGGCGGCCTGGTGGTTTTCGAGCGCGGGTCTGGAGTCGAAGTCGACCTGGCGGCCGTGCGCCGCGCTTTCGAGCAGCCGGAAATTGAGATCGTGGCCACCCTTGGGCTGGCGGACGGACGCGCAGAGGCCTGGGGATGTGACCTATCGGAGGAGTACGTGCGAATCAACGCCGACTACACCACATGACGCTGACGGTCGAGGAGCGCGCCAAGGTCCTGGTCGAGGCGCTGCCCTACATCAAACGGTTCCACGGCCAGGTCGTGGTTATCAAAGTCGGCGGCAACGCGATCGAGCAGGCGCGCGACGAGACGCTGCTCGACGTCGTGCTGCTTCGTTACGTCGGCATGCAGCCGGTCCTGGTCCACGGTGGCGGCCCGGAGATCTCCGCGATGAGCGAGCGGCTCGGCCTCACTCCGACGTTCAAGAAGGGCCTGAGGATCACCGACGACAAGACGATGGAGGTCGTGAAGATGGTGCTGACCGGCAAGGTCAGCCCGGACATCGTCGCGGCCATCCACCGTCTCGGCGGCCAGGCCATAGGCATGAGCGGCGAGGACGGGCCCACCATCATCGCCGAGCCCCTCGACGAGTCGATGGGATTCGTCGGGCGGGTCACGCAGGTGAACAAGGAGCCGATCACCGCGCTGCTGGGACGCGGCTATATCCCGGTCATCGCTTCGATCGGGCTCGGGTACGACGGCCACGCATACAACATCAACGCCGACACCGTGGCCGCGGAGATCGCGGTGGCGTTGAACGCGGCCAAGGTCATCCTTCTGACCGACGTTCCCGGGGTCCAGGGAGTCGACGGGCAGGTGGTGGCCGTGCTCTCGCGCGAGGACGCGCGGCAGCGCATCGAGGCCGGCGAGGTGACGGGTGGCATGATCCCGAAGCTCGAGGCGTGCCTGCGCGCTCTGGACGGCGTGCCGCTCGCTCATATCGTGGACGGCCGCACCAAGCACGCGCTGCTGCTCGAGCTGTTCACAGAGGCCGGGATCGGGACCATGGTCACGCCTTGATGCCGCACGTTGAGTCGACTCCCGAGCTGGCGGAGCGCTACCTGATGCAGACCGGCCGGCGCCTGCCGCTGACGCTGGTGCGTGGCCTGGGCTGCCTCGTGTACGACGACGCTGGACGCGAGTACCTCGACCTGGTCGCGGGCATCGCGGTGAACGTGCTCGGCCACTCGCACCCGGAAGTCGCGGCCGCCGTCGCGCGCCAGGCAGCAACGCTGATCCACACCTCGAACCTCTACTTCACGCAGCCGCAGGTCGAGCTCGCACGCCGCCTGGTCGAGCTCTCGTTCCCCTCCCGTGCCTTCTTCTGCAACTCGGGCGCTGAGGCCAACGAGACCGCGATCAAGATCGCACGCAAGTGGGGCGCGCGCCACCGCGACGGCGCTTTCGAGATCATCACGACCACCGGCTCGTTCCACGGCCGCACGCTGGCCACTATCACGGCGGGCGGCCAGCACAAGTACTCCGACCCGTTCAAACCGCTGCCGGAAGGGTTCGTGCACGTTCCATACAACGACCTCGGCGCGTTTCAAATGGCGACGAGCGAGAAGACCGTCGCGGTGATGCTCGAACCCGTGATGGGCGAGATCGGCATCATCCCGGCGGCTGCCGGCTATCTGAAGGCGGTGCGCGACTGGTGCGACAGGCAGAACCTGCTGCTGATCCTGGACGAGGTCCAGACGGGGCTGGGGCGCACCGGCCGGTGGTTCGCCTACCAGCACCACGGCATCACGCCCGACGTCATGACCCTGGCCAAGGGATTGGGCGGCGGGGTGCCCATCGGCGCGTGCCTGGCCAACCCACGCGCTGACGTGTTCGAGCCAGGCGACCACGGGTCTACGTTCGGAGGCAACCCCCTGGCGTGCGCCGCCGCGCTGGCCGTGCTGCATGTGGTGGAGCGCGATGGGCTCGTCGGCCACGCCGCCGAGATGGGCGACCTGCTGCATGCCTCGCTGGGCAGCCTCCAGGCCAAGGAGGTCCGCGGGCTGGGCCTGATGCAGGCTTTCGAGTTCGCCGAGCCGCGCGCCAAGGCGTTCCAGCAGTCCTGCCTCGAAGCCGGCTTGATCGTCAACGCGGTCGACGACCACTCGGTGCGCCTGGTGCCGCCCCTCATCATCACCGCGGCCCAGGTCGAGCACGCCCATGCGACGATGGAGAAGGCGGCTCGATGACGGCCACCAATTCGGGGGGCCCCCGCGAATTCAAGGTGAAGCCTGCGAATTCGTGGGGACATAAGACTGAACGCCACAACGCGATCCTGGATCTGGTCAACCGCGGGTCCGCCCACACTCAGCACGACATCGCCGCGGCCCTGGCGAGGCGCGGCGTGCAGGCGACGCAGGCCACGATCTCTCGTGACATCCAGGAGCTCGGCCTCGTCAGGTCTGGCAGCGGTTACCGCAGCTCGGCGGCACTCGTCAGGGAGCTGGTGCTGTCGGTAGAGCTCGTGCAGCCGCTGGCCGTGATCAGGACTCCACCCGGCACTGCGAACCTGGTCGCGCGGCGCATAGACGAGGCCGCTCTGCCGGGCATTGCCGGCACCGTCGCCGGGGACGACACGATCATCGCAGTGCTGCGCAACGCAGGGGCTGCGCGGGCTTTGAAACAGCTGTTGGCCCATGCCGGATAAGAAGCTCGTCCTCGCGTATTCGGGAGGACTCGACACTTCGGTGGCGATCCGCTGGCTGAAGGAGAAAGGCTGGGAGGTGATTGCGTTCACGGTCGACCTGGGCGAGAAGAAGGACCTCGATGCGATCCAGCATCGGGCGCTGAAGATCGGCGCGTCGGCGGCGTACGTCGTGGACGGCCGCGCGCCTTTCCTCCAATTGTTCGTGTGGCCATCGCTGCAGGCGGGCGCGGTTTACGAGAAGGAGTACCCGCTGGCCACGGCGCTGGGCCGCCCACTGATCGCGGCCATGATGGTCGAGGTGGCGCGCCGCGAAGGCGCCCAGGCGATCGCGCACGGCTGCACCGGTAAGGGCAACGACCAGGTCCGCTTCGACGTCGCGACGGCAGCCCTCGCGCCCGAGCTCGAGGTCGTCGCGCCGGTCCGGGAGTGGGGCATGAACCGCGATGACGAGATCGAGTACGCGACCAGGCACGGCATCGAGGTGCCGGCGACAGTCCGCTCGCCTTACTCGACCGACGAAAACCTGTGGGGCCGCTCGATCGAGGCGGGCGTCCTCGAGGACCCCTGGGCGGAGCCGCCGAAGGACGTTTACGCGTGGACCAAAGACCCTCGATATTGCCCCGACGAGCCGGTGTACGTAGAGATCGGCTTCAAGCAGGGATTGCCGGCAACACTTGACGGCAAGCCGACCAGCGCCATCGAGCTCGTGGCCGGCCTCAACCGTATCGGGGGTGAGCACGGGGTGGGGCGCATCGACCACCTTGAGAACCGCCTGATCGGGATCAAGTCGCGCGAGATCTACGAAGCCCCGGCCGCGGTGCTCCTGCTGCAGGCGCACCAGGCGCTCGAGGACATCACGCTGCCCAAGGAGGTCGCGCGGTTCAAGGACCTGGTCGCGCAGCAGTGGGCACAGATGGTCTACGACGGCCTGTGGTTCAGCCCTTTGCGCGACGCGCTTTACGCGTTCGTCGATGAGACGCAGCGCCACGTGACCGGCGAGGTTCGGCTCAAGCTGTACAAAGGCTCCTCGCAGGTGGTCGGGCGCAAGGGACCGCGCCAGCTCTACCAGCTCTCGCTCGCGACCTACGGAAAGGGCGACGCGTTCGACCAGTCGGCCGCGGCGGGATTCATCAAGCTGTGGGGCATGGGCGTTCGCACCTCCGCCCAGGTCCAGGGCCGGCTCCACGCGCGTGAGCTGGGCAACCTGCTCGGCGACGTGAAGAGGCTGACGCCATAGCAGGCGTCAAGCGCACCACCAAGCTCTGGGGCGGGCGCTTCACTCGAGGCCTGCTGCCGGAGCTCGAGCGTTTCTCGTCGTCGCTCGAGATCGATTTCGAGCTGTACCCCTACGACATCGCGGGGAGCATCGCCCACGCGCGCGGGCTGTCCGCGGCGGGACTGCTGACGGCGTCGCGCCTGACCTCGATCGAGCGCGGGCTGCGCCGCATCAAAAAGGAGCTCGACTCGGGAGTTTTCAAGTTTGCGCCCGGCGACGAGGACATCCACACGGCGATCGAGCGGCGGCTCACCGAGATCACGCCTGCCGGCGCCTCGCTCCATGCCGGCCGGTCGCGCAACGACCAGGTCGCGCTCGACCTGCGCCTCTACTGCCGTGCGGCGACCTCGGAGGCTGTCGCGGGAGTGGCCCAGCTGGCCGGCGCCCTAGCCGTGAGCGCGGCGGCGCATGCTGCCTGGGTCATGCCCGGGTACACCCACCTCCAGCGGGCCCAGCCGGTCACGGTGGGGCACCACCTGCTCGCGCACGCCGAGCCGCTGCTCCGCGACGCAGAGCGCTTCCGCCGCGCTTACGAGTCGGCGGACGAGATGCCGCTGGGCTCCGGGGCGCTTGCGGGCTCCACGCTGCCACTGCGTCGCGAGCGCGTGGCCAAAGAGCTCGGGTTCACGCGCCTCACCGCCAACAGCATCGACGCCGTGTCCGACCGAGACTTCGCGCTCGACCTCGTGTACGCGTGCACAAGCGCATCCCTGCACCTGAGCCGCCTCGGCGAGGACGTCGTGCTCTGGGCGAGCTCGGAGTTCGGCTTCGTGAGGCTCGCCGACGAGATCGCGACCGGCTCGAGCCTCATGCCCCAGAAGAAGAACCCCGACATTGCGGAGCTGCTGAGGGGCCGCGCGGGCCGCGCTCTCGGGGCGCTGGTCGCGCTCGGGACCGTGCTCAAAGGCCTGCCGCTCGCCTACGACCGCGACCTGCAGGAGGACAAGCCGCCTCTTTTTGCCGCGGTCGACAACGCGCTCGATTCGCTCCGCGCAGCAGAGCTCCTCATCCGCCACCTCGATTTCGACCGGGAGCGGCTGGCGGCCGCCGCCGCCGACGCGGGTCTTCTGGCCACGGACGCCGCGGAGGACCTGGTTCGCGCCGGGGTGCCGTTCCGCCGGGCCCACGAGACGGTCGGGCGGCGAGTGCGCGACCGCGAGTTCAAAGCACCCACGAAGCCCGCCGCATCCCTGCGCCGTCGTGACCTACCGGGGGCGCCGCACCCCCGGCGCGTCGCGGCGCGGGCCGTCGAGGTGCGCCGCGAGTCGGCCCGGCTGTTGCGCTGGAGCCAGGCACACCCTCCCGGCCTTCCAAAGTAGAGTTCGGCCCACATGCTGCTCGCCGTCGACGTCGGCAACACCAATGTGACGCTCGCCCTGTTCGAGGGAGAGCGGCTGGTCGCGGACTGGCGGGTCACCTCGCACCGGGAGCGGACGGCGGACGAGATGGGCCTGGAGCTCCGGCAGCTGTTCGAGCTGCGCGGCCTCGAACTGGCGTTGGTCGACGGGGTGGTGATCTCGAGCGTCGTGCCCACGGTCAATCCCGCCCTGCTCGAGGCCTCGCGTCGGTACCTGAGATGTGAGCCCGTGATGGTCGGTCCCGGCACCAAGACGAGCGTGCGCATCCGCTACGACAATCCCAAGGACGTCGGAGCCGACCGCATCGCCAATGCCCTGGCCGCCTTCACCAAGTACGGCGGCCCGATCGTGGTCATCGATTTCGGTACCGCGGTCACCTACGACGCCATCAACGCCGAGGGGGACTACTTGGGTGGAGCGATCGCACCTGGGGTTGAGATCTCGCTGGACGCCCTCGTGTCCCACACGGCGATGCTGCGGAGGGTGGAGCCCGTCGCACCCGACTCTGTGATCGGCCGAAACACGGTCATGTCGATCCAGTCGGGCCTGGTCTGGGGCTTCGTGGCGCAGGTCGAAGGGATGGTTCAGCGGATGGTCGCCGAGCTCGGCGGCACGGCCCGGGTGATCGCCACCGGGGGCCAGGCCGCGCTGGTGGCCGGGCTGACCAACGTGATCGAAACCACCGACCCGCTCCTGACCCTCGAAGGTTTAAGGCTTATCTACGCTCAAAACTCCAACGGCGGTGCTAGATAAGACCTGGTGAACCAGCCCGGATGAAGACGGCACAACCCTTCCATCTCTATGTCGCCGGCAGCCTGGACCAGACCGGGCTTCCCAAGGCGCTGGCAGGCGCAGGCCTGGAGAGCGAGGCGCTCGGAGATCCGGCGCAGGTGATCAAGCCGGCGCTGGTGCTGCTCGCCCCGGGCCAGGCCGCCCCCGAGGGGCTCGCCGACATCGCGATCGGCGTCCCCGGCGACATGTCGCCCTCCGCCCTGCGCGAGCTGATCCGGTTCGCGATCGAGAACATCGCCCTCAAGCAGCAGGTGACCCAGCTCGAAGCGCAGGCCCGGCGGCAGCACGGTCAGTTCGAGGAGCTCAACCGAATCGGGATCGCCCTGTCCGCCGAGAAGGACATCGTCAAGCTGCAGGCGTTCATCCTCACGACGATGCGGCAGCTGACCAAGGCGGACGGCGCCAGCCTGTGGCTGAAGACGAAGGTGGACGACCCGCCCCAGCTGTTCCTGGCTTCCAGCCAGAACCACTCCATCGACAAGAACACGTACTCGGCGTTCAAGGTGCCCGTGGATGAGAAGACGGTGGTCGGCTACGCGGTCACGACGGCGACGAGCCAGATTTACGAAGACGCCTACAACCCCCCGCCCGGCAAGCCGCAGGGCGGTAAGAATTTCGACGCTCAGTACGGCTACCGGACGAAGTCCATGCTGACCGTGCCCATGCGCAACTACAACAACGAGGTGGTCGGGGCGGTCCAGCTGATCAACGCCAAGCGGAGCTTCGAGACCAAGCTGACCGTTGCCAACGTTCTGGATGAGGTGGTGAGCTTCAGGCAGGAGGACCTGGAGATGCTCGAGTCCGTAGCCAGCCAGGCCGCTGTCGCCATCGATAACAAGAACCTGCTCAAAGAGATCGAGGATCTCTTCGACAAATTCGTGACGGCAAGCGTCTACGCGATCGAGCAAAGAGACCTGAGCACCGC
>JBAUTF010000393.1:0-7633 GCA_049582065.1 Candidatus Dormiibacterota bacterium
TCAGCCATCGCAGTCAACCTGACCCGGACCTCCTGAGTCTCATCGGCACCGCGCAGTCTGTTTCGGTAAATCATCTCGGCCTCCTTCGGACCTCGACAGACGGCTCTACGCGCTCCAAGACGTACGCCCGCCGACGCGCACCCGACCAGGTGCGCGATTGCCGATTCCAGTAGTTTCGTCTCCCGGCCTCCGGTGCCTGTTTCACGCGCTCGACGGCAGTGGTGAAACGCCGGCGCCAGCTAATCATCTTGTACATCCAGGTATTCATCGCTTCATGCTCCTGTCCGTTTTCTCAGCCGGCATCCGGCCCTGAATCGAAGGTTGCTCCGCATTCTTTTGAGCAGCCTTGGGCGTTCCTGCGAATCGGCTGAGAGACGTCATGGAGCTGAACCGGCTGTCGGCGCTTTCAAAGGCGGCCGATGCGGTCCTCCAGGGCCCACCGGGCCTCGCACTCGCGGACGACCTCGAGCAGCGCTTGCATCTGGCGGCGCAGTGGTCGGAGGAATCGGGCTCAGGCCGCAACACGGGGTTTCGAATCGGACCCTTCATGGGCCTGAGCGATGCACCGACAGCTGGTAGTCAGCGCCGGGTCGCCACAAGTCGCGGTCCCAGGTTGACCACCGCTCCCCCACGGACAAACCTGCCGCAGCCGCGAGGCGGTCGTAGACGTCGACGGTCAGCTGGCTTGGGCGGAGGGCGAACCCGGCGACGAGTGCGCCGCCCGGAGCCAGGTGGCGAGTGAGGTTGGCCACGACCGCGCTCTCGCTTCCCGGCGTGAGGAAGATCATCACGTTCCCCGCGAGCAGGACGACGTCGAAGACCCGGCCGAGGTCGATGGTGGCCAGGTCGGCGCAGTGCCACTCCAGGGCGGGTGCTTTGCGCCGCGCGGTCGACAGCATGTCCTCGTCGAGATCGACGCCCACCGTCTCGACCCCGCGCCGCGCCAGCTCGCGCGCGATGCGCCCGGTGCCGCAGCCGGCATCGAGCACGGAGCGCGGCGCCAGCCGCATCACGAAATCGGCTTCGCCGTGGACGTTCTCGCCGGCGGCAGCGCGACGCTCGTACGTCTCGTCGTACTCGTCACCGGAACGGCGCCGCGAGCGAAGCCAGGGATTCGGCTCAGCGTCCTGCTCCACGGTCATCCGCAAAGGCTAGCGGCGCTCGCCGCTCAGAACGTGAGATCGGCGAGTGGACTGTAACGGCCAGAGCTGGAGCAGGCCGCAGGCTCGAAGACCGGCGTTCCAGGCGGCCGGTGCCAAGGCGCGGGTGGCGAGAGGAGGATGGCATCACTGGCTGGGGTCCCCGCGCTGTGGACGTGGGGGCCGCGAGGATCGCCGGGGCCCGCAACGCCGGCATCAGCGCCCGCAGGGCGCCCGGCCGTCTGGGACGTCGGATGCTCCAGATTTGGCCGGTACGGTCCACTGGTCCACTAGGATTTTCAGGTGAGCGCAATCCGATTCGCCGAGCGCATGAGCCGGCTGGGCACCGAGGGGGCGTTCGAGGTGCTCGCCAGGGCGAGGCGCCTGGAGGCCGAGGGCAAGCACATCGTGCACCTCGAGATCGGCGAGCCCGATTTCGCCACCCCGGACAACATCGTCGAAGCCGGCATCTCGGCGATGCAGAACGGCTATACGCATTACACGCCCGCGAGCGGAATCTTCGAGGCGCGCGAGGCCGTCGCCGGGTTTGTGGCCAGGATGCTCAAGATTGAGGTCGACCCCACCGAGGTGGTCCTCGTGCCCGGCTCGAAGAATGTGCTGCTGTTCACGCTCCTCGCCTGCGTCGAACCCGGGGACGAGGTGATCCTGCCCGACCCCGGTTACCCCGCCTACGCGTCGCAGGTCGGCTTCATCGGCGCGATCCCGAAGACGGTCACCCTGCGCGAGAAGACCGGCTTCCGCATGGACCTGGACGAGCTGGAATCGCTCGTCACCCCGAAGACGAGGATGCTCATCATCAACACGCCGCAGAACCCGACCGGCGGCGTGCTCACGGAAGAGGACGTCGACTTCGTGTGCGACCTGGCCCACAAGCACGACCTGCTCGTCGTCTCGGACGAGATCTACAGCCAGCTCGTGTACGGCTTCCACCACGTGTCGCCGCTGTCGCGCCCAGGAATGCGGGAGCGCACGGTGCTGATGGATGGGCTGTCGAAGTCGTACGCGATGACGGGATGGCGTTTGGGGTACGCGGTGGCGCCGAAGGCACTGGCCGCCAAGCTCGACACGCTGATGATCAACTCGTCATCGTGCGCCGCCGGGTTCACGCAGATGGCCGCCATCGAAGCGCTCAGCGCGCCCGAGTCCGAGCACGCCGTTTCCCGCATGGTGAAGGTTTTCGAGCAGCGCCGGAACCTCATCGTGGACGGCATCAACAAGATTCCCGGAATGCGGTGCGCGCGGCCCCAGGGTGCGTTCTACGCGTTCCCGAACATCGAGGGCACAGGCTTCGGCGAGCGGGAGCTCGCCGAGCGACTTCTCAACGAGGCCGGGGTTGCCGTGCTGCCCGGCACCGCATTTGGGCATGCGGGTGCCGGGTTCATCCGGCTCGCCTACACGCAGTCCGAGGACGAGCTGAAGCGCGGCCTCGACCGCATCGCGGAGTTCGTGAGCGCCAATCCCCGATAGGTCCGGCAAAGGCCGGCCTGCGGCCTGCAGCCTCGGAATGTATGGTTCGGTTCATGGATGACGGACTTGTCCGTCTGACCCAGCCCCTGGTCAGGGAGGGCGGGCGGCTGCGTCCCGCCTCCTGGGAGGAGGCGCTCGAACGGGCCGCCGCCGGTTTCGACTCGGCGCGCCGGCGCGGACCGAACGCTTTCGGCATGTTCAGCTGCTCGAAGACCACCAACGAGATGAACTTCGTCGCACAGAAGTTCGCGCGGGTCGTGATGCACAGCAACAACATCGACAGCTGCAACAGGACTTGACACGCCCCAAGCGTCGCCGGTCTGGCGACAGTGTTCGGAGCCGGGGGAGGGACCTCGTCTTACCGCGAGGTGGAGGAGACCGACTTCGTGATCCTCTGGGGCTCCAACGCGCGTGACACGCACCCGATCTTCTTTCATCACCTCTTGCGTGGCGTCAGAAACGGCGCGCGCCTGGTCGCGGTGGATCCCCGGCGCACGAGCTCCGGACAGTGGGCCGACGTCTGGCTCGGCATCGATGTCGGGAGCGACATCGCGCTTGCCAATGCGATGGCGCGGGTGATCATCCGCGCAGGCCTCGCCAACACCGAGTTCATAACCCGCGCCACGACCGGTTACGACGATTACGTGAGGTGCGTCGAGCCGTACACCCTCGAGCTCGCCGAAGCCGAGACCGGGGTTCCTGCATCGGCGATCCGCGAGGTCGCCCTCGACTTTGCCCGCGCGGACCGCGGGATGATCTGCTGGACGCTGGGCATCACCGAGCACCACAACGCCACCGACAACGTGCTCGCCCTCATCAACCTGGCGCTTCTGACCGGCAAGGTCGGGCGTTACGGCTGCGGTCTCAACCCGCTTCGCGGCCAGAACAACGTGCAGGGCGGCGGGGACATGGGCGCCATCCCAGCGAGGCTGCCGGGCTTCCAGGACATCGAAGACCCGGACGTCCACGCGAAGTTTGCTCGCGCTTGGGGCGGCGCGCAGTTTCCCAACAAGAAGGGATACCACCTGTCCGAGATGTTCGAGGCGATGGAGCACGGCGAGCTGACGGCCGCATACATCGTGGGCGAGAATCCGGCACGCAGCGAGGCCGACCAGACCCGCGCCATCCGGCTGCTGAAGGGCCTCGAGCATCTCGTGGTCCAGGACATCTTCCTCACGCAGACCGCCGAGCTCGCCCACGTGGTCCTGCCCGCCGCCGCCGGTTGGGCGGAGTCAGAGGGCACGGTGACCAACAGCGAGCGGCGGGTGCAGCGGGTGCGCCGGGCGCTCGATCCACCCGCGGGCGCCCGCGACGACATCGAGATCATCTTCGAGCTCGCGCGCCGCCTTGGCTGCGAGTGGGGAAATCCGACTGCAGAGCAAGTCTGGGATGAGTGCCGGAGCCTGTCGCCAATGCACGAGGGCATGACATACGCTCGACTCGACGAGCTGGGCGGCATCCAGTGGCCGTGCCCGGACGAGTCGCACCCCGGGACGCAGTTCCTCCACGCGCGGCTCTGGAAGGATCCGGTCGAGGGCCCTCGCGCGGGATTCCATGTGGTCGAGCACGACCCGCCGGTCGACCGGCTGAGCGAAGAGTTTCCGATCCGGCTCACCACCGGCCGGCGGCTCGACTCCTACAACACGGGGGTGCAGTCCGGCGAATACACCTCGCCCCTTCGCAAGTCTGAGGCTCTGCTGATCTCTCCGTCCGACGGCGAGCGGCTGGGGATCCACGACGGCGAGCGCGTTTGCGCGAGCTCGCGGCGCGGCTCGGTCGAGGTACCGGTCCGTTTTGAGGAGTCGCTGCGGCCCGGGCTCGCGTTCATGACGCTGCACTTCCCGGACCAGGTGGCGACCAACATCCTGACCATCGATGCGACCGATCCCAAATCGGGCACCGCCGAGTTCAAGGCGAGCGCGATCAGGATCGAGAAGCTCGCCGAGGCGCCCACGAAATAATTGGATATCCGAAGCACCGGAGGCCCGGCTACATCCGAGGAGATGGCGGCCGTCGACGGGGTTTTAGGCCATCCGCAATCGCTGTGGGAAGGCGGGGAGCGCAGCCCGGCCGACGATCACGTCGCTTATGGCGGTCGGGGGACCCGCTCGCAGCGCCACCTCCTGCTGCCCGTGCTGCACGCCATCCAGGACCGCGCCGGCTGGGTGAGCCGGGGCGCGCTCGAATATGCGTGCCGCCGCCTGACCATCCCTCCCGCGGAGGCCTACGGGGTGGTGAGCTTCTACGGGCGCTTCGCTCTCCAGGAGCGTGAGCCGCTGGCCCTGCACGTCTGCGACGACATCGCATGCAAATGCGCCGGCGCAGACGAGCTGTGCTCGGCCCTCGAGCAGCGCTTCGGGCCGGCAGGCAAGGAATGGCACCGGAGCCCCTGCCTCGGTCTTTGCGACCGCGCCCCTGCTGCGCTCGCGGAGCGGTCGGGCCAAGACCACGAGGAACTGCAGCTCGCGCCGGTCGACATCGATCTGGCGACGGCCATCGCGCTCGGCGGCGCCTGGCCGGAGGCTGCGGCCCGACCGCTGCCGGCCCAGGGTCCCCGCAAGCTGCTCCGGCGCGTCGGCGTCGTCGATCCGGAAAGCATCGACAGCTACCGCAGCCACGGCGGCTATGAGGCCTTTCGCCGGGCGCTCGACCTCGGATCCGAAGGTGTGATCCGCGAGCTGACCGAGGCGCGCCTCCTCGGCCGAGGCGGCGCGGCGTTTCCCACCGGCCGGAAGTGGGACGCGGTCGCCCGCTCGGCGGTGCGGCCACACCACCTCGTGTGCAACGCCGACGAATCAGAGCCCGGCACCTTCAAGGACCGGGTGCTGATGGAGGCCGACCCGTTCGCCGTCGTCGAGGCCATGACGATCGCCGCGATCACAACGGGCTGCGAACACGGCTACCTGTACGTCAGGGCGGAGTATCCACTGGCTCGCCGGCGCATCGAGAACGCGGTCCGGCAGGCCCGTGAGCGCGGGCTGCTCGGTGCCGACATCGAAGGTCGAGGGCTCGCTTTTGACATCGAGGTCCGTCGGGGCGCCGGGGCTTATATCTGCGGCGAGGAGACGGCGCTCTTCAACTCCATCGAAGGCAAGCGCGGCGAACCTCGCAACAAACCTCCGTTTCCCGTGCAGGCGGGACTTTTCGGCAGGCCGACGCTCGTCAACAACGTCGAGACGTTGGTCAACGTGCTCGACATCGTCATGGAGGGAGGCGCCGCCTTTGCCCGGGTTGGCACGGCCGAGTCGACCGGGACGCGCCTGTTTTGCGTCTCGGGACACGTCCGGGAACCGGGCCTGTACGAGGTCCCGATGGGCACCACGCTGCGCGCCTTGATCGACCGGTCCGGCGGCTTGCGCCAGGGACACACGGTCCAGGCGGTGCTGCTCGGCGGAGCAGCCGGCTCGTTCGTCACCGAGGCCCACTTCGACGTGCCGCTGAGCTTCGAAGGGACGCGCGCGATCGGCGCCACGCTTGGTTCGGGCGCAGTGATCGTTCTCGATGACACCGCGAACCTCAAGCAGGTCCTGCTTCGGATCGCCCGTTTCTTCCGCGACGAGTCGTGCGGGCAATGCGTGCCCTGTCGCGTGGGCACGGTTCGGCAGGAGGAGGTCCTCCAGCGGCTGTTGAGCGAGCGAGACGGGGGGCTGGGCCAGTCGGACATCACATTGCTCAGCGATATCGCCCAGGCGATGCGCGACGCGTCGATCTGCGGGTTGGGGCAGACGGCGGCCAACGCCATCGGGTCGGCCGTCATCCAGCTGAAGCTGGTGTCGAGCCATGGCTGAGTCCGTTTTCGTCGGGCTGCCCAGAAGGATGGTCAGCGTCAGCGTCGACGGGCAAGAGCTCGACGTGATCGAAGGATCGACGATCCTGGACGCTTGCCGCCGGATGCAGATCGACACGCCTACGCTGTGCCAGCTCGACACCCTGACGCCCGTCAACGTGTGCAGGGTCTGCGTCGTCGAGGTCGAGGGGTCGCGCGTGCTCGTCCCGGCGTGTTCGCGCAAGGTCGAGAGCGGGATGAAGATCCAGACCGACTCCGAGCGCGTGCGGCACAGCCGCCGGCTCGTCCTCGAGCTGCTGGCCTCGTCGGTGGACATGTCTCTCTGCTCGCCGCAGGTGCACGGCTGGATGAACCGCTACGGCGCGACTCCCGCCCGATTCGGAAGCGAGGTTGCGACGGTCGCGCAGCCCGTCAAGGTCGACAACGAGCTGTACGTGCGCGACTACTCGCGCTGCATCCTCTGCTACAAGTGCGTCGAGGCATGCGGGGTCGAGGCCCAGAACACGTTCGCAATCGGAGTTGCGGGGCGTGGCTTCGACTCGCACATCTCGACCGAGTTCACGGTGCCGCTGCCCGATTCCGCGTGCGTGTACTGCGGCAACTGCATCGGCGTGTGCCCGACCGGGGCTCTGATGTTCAAGAGCGAGCACGACATGCGGGCCGCAGGCACTTGGGACGAGTCGAAGCAGGCCGTGACGGAGACGGTGTGCCCCTACTGCGGTGTGGGCTGCATGCTCGAGCTGCACGTGCAGGACAACGCGATCGTCAAGGTGACCTCGCCGCTGGACCACAGCGTCACCTCGGGACACCTTTGCGTGAAGGGTCGCTTCGGCTTCGAGTTCGTCCAGCGGCGCAAGCAGTGAGACCGCTATCCGTCGTGGGGGCTCGGCGAAGGGCTCGGCGAAGCGGTGGGCGAGCCGGTTCCGGAATGATCGCCTGACGGCTCCGGGGACTCGTGCGGCTTTGGCGAAGGCGATCGTTCGGGCTTGCCGGAGGTCTCTGGCCGAGGCGAGGCCTCGTGCTCGGGGGCGTGGGCGGGAGGCGCGGCCGCCGGTGGCCGTGGTGACTCGGCTTCGGGGCTGGGGGTCGATTGCGGGCCTGTCGTCAGGGCGGGGGCATGACCGGCCGATTCGAGCGTCGAAGCCGCCCGCTGGGTCCAGACCACCGGGTTCGCGCTCCCGGTCGCAGCGAAAGCCGCCAGCGCCACGAAGCCGGCGAC
>JBAUTF010000394.1:0-6703 GCA_049582065.1 Candidatus Dormiibacterota bacterium
GTCATTTGGGCTGGGGTTATTGAGACCGGAATCAGTTGACCCATCGGTTTACTGAGGGCATGGCTCGGAATGGCACGACCGATGACGCCTTGATGCTGGGACCCTGTTGAGTGCGGATTTTACCGAGCGCGCAGGATGTGATAAACGTTTATTGGTGTGCACTAAGCAGAGTCGTCGTTTGAAGCGTATTGCACCTGTCCATCGCGTGATCTTTGCCGCAACGATGTGTGTGGCCGTTGGAAGTGCTCACGCGCAGCAGAGCGGCAGTGTTCGTGAGGGTCGACGGCTGGCGCATGCGGCATGCGTTCAATGCCATGGGGTCGATGAAAAAGGGTTTTCCGTTAATCCCGCGGCGCCCGCCTTTGCGGATATCGCTAACGTCCCCGGAATGACGAGCGCCGCGCTGACAGTCGCGCTGCGAACCTCACATCACTCCATGCCGAATTTTGTGATCAAAGGGCGCGATTCTGAGAATATCATCGCGTACATCCTAAGCTTCAAGAAAACACACTAGCCGCCGTTTCCACCATCACGCCACCTTACCCCGCAATTTCTTGGCGGCAGCGTCGTGCGAGCCCGCCATCGCGCGGTCGCCGGCACCACAAAGCGAATCGGCACTCTATTTGTGCGTTTCCAACCACTTTAGGCGCCCCACAGCAAACAAAGCGTGCCAATCGATCCGCGTAAAAGCGTAGATGACCGGAAACAACAGCAGTTGAGAGATAAGATAGTAGGCGACGAAATAGGGCGCAGATTCGAACCAATCCACATCCACATCCAGCCAGTCGCCGACCGTTGACGCTGTTCTGATCCAGAACGCGTAGCTGGCTAGCCGTCCGATAAAGAAGGGTAGCGACAGGAATGCGATCGGCAGGGAAGTTAGACCATAGGCGATAAACAGGTAATTCGATGGGAGCGGACTAAGGGCGTAACCGAGGAACGTGCCGCATGTCAGTGCTGGCCGACTCTCTATGCCCAGTCTGATCGTATCTACGTTGCGTCGCGCCTCCTCACTCAGCAATCTCCGCCGCAGGAGTGACCGCGACAATTTTGCCAACACAACGCGTCCAGAGGTGGCAGCGCTCGCGGCGACCATAGACAGTAAAATAAAATTATTGTTTGGGACTGCGAGACCTACGAACGACATTGTTGTCCAGGTTGGGGGAGCAAATGCAGGCAAGACATTGAGCGCAAAAACGACAATGAATAGCACGATGGCAATTTTGAGCTCAGTCTCGGCGAAGATCGCTGGCATGAATGTCCATCGTTGCAACGCGTAAACTCGGTCATCGAACATCTGCCGATCGGCAGTACGGAGTTATTGAGTACGATATCTCCGCTCTGACTGTGATTGACTTGTATCAACGCAGCGGGGAGCGGGGTGCGGGGTGGCACGGGGCACGGTCACGGAGCAAATTCCGTCCTGATCATCCAGTTCAGATAGGGTAGCTCGGAGCGGTCGAGATTGCCGAGAATGCCGTTTTTCGATCTTCACACGACCGTACCGAACAGTTTTCCGATACCTGCCGTTAGTGCCATCGCCAGCGCCCCCCAAAACGTCACACGGGCGGTGGCGCGCACGACGTTTGCGCCGCCCGCTCTTGCGCCGATCGCGCCCAGTGGAGCGAGAAATCCTAATGACGCGACGGACACCGTAGGGACAAGAGCATTCGCGGTCGATACAACAACCATAAGCAAGGGCATGGCCGCGCCTGCGGCGAACATCGCGGCCGATGTAAGTGCCGCCTGCACGGGACGCGCCGTAGTAATTTCCGATACCCCGAGCTCATCGCGTGCATGGGCGCCCAAGGCATCTCTTGCCATCAACTGCTGAGCGACTTGTCGCGCGAGCGTTTGTTCGACACCGCGTTTGACGTAAATTTCGGCAAGCTCCTCCCGTTCGAATTCGACATTCTCGTTCAACTCCTTGAGTTCGCGCGTGAGATCCGCCTTTTCAGTGTCGGATTGCGAGCTGACGGACACATATTCGCCAGCAGCCATCGACATAGCGCCAGCCACCAGTCCCGCGACACCGGTGATCAAGACATCGTTCTGCTTGGCAGCAGCTGCGGCAACGCCGACGATCAAGCTTGCGGTCGATACGATACCATCGTTGGCCCCGAGAACCGCGGCTCTCAGCCACCCAATGCGAGCAACGAGGTGGCTTTCCGCGTGCGCGTGAAGGCGACTCATGGATCCCTCCTCGTTGTGCTGGTAAACTCAGTCAGGATGATCCAACCCAGCATCATACTGAAATGCGCCGAGAGCCAACCTCTAGGAATCGGCTCACACACTCAATTTTGATCGGAGCCACCCACGTCCCGGTGAGCATATAGTCTTAGATCATCGGGCGCCAAAAATGTTCAGCGCTCCAGCCCAGGATGCCAGCGCGACCAGGATCAATCCCGGCATTACACGAAGACCAAAGGAACGACCGCCACTGAAGCCGGCGAGGAACATCTTGCTGATCGTGTTTGTTGAAAGTCCTGCCAGAATCGGAAAGACGGCGTCAACTGCCTTCATTTTTCCCGACGCGACAAGTGAGGCGACGGAGATTGCAGCCGAATGCGTATCGACGAAGCCCGCAAGGGCGGCGGCTGCAACAATGCCTGTTTCACCGAACCATTCCTGAAGCGCTGCGGAAACTACGAGGATACTGGAAAGGGTCAAGGCAAATGCCACAGCGGCCGTCAGGCTAAAGGCCCGGGCGCTTTGGGTCTCGCTTTCTGCCTTCTGCTGAAGGGCCTGGATCGTAAAGATTGTTCCATAGACGACCGCGGCGAAACCGGCACAACTCAGCGGAACCGAGAGGATTTGAAGAGTAGTCATGCTCGCAGCGGCGAGAACAACTGCCATCTGGACGATCGTCGCAACAGTTGACAACACTGCCGCCGCAACAGCGGCTGCAAGAGCATCCGTAGTCTTTGCGGCCAGCGCAGCCATTGCGCCGATAGTGGCCGTGCTTGAAACGAAGCCCGATGCGAGGCCGGCGAGAGGGAGGCCCACACGGGTGCCTAGCATGCGGACCGCAACGTGGCCCGCGGCGCTGATCGCCATGACGAGAATCACCAGGATCCAGATCGAGTGCAGATTTAGGGCGCCGTATGGTCCAATTGGACGATCCGGAGCAAGAGGCAGGACGACAAGTGTCGCGCCGGCTAGGATCAAGGCGTCCTTGAGTTCGTCTTCCGTGATTACCGAGCGGACGAAATGATGCAGCCTAGACCGGGCGGCGAGCAGACCGGCAACTGTAACCGCCAGACCGGCTGCCAGTGCGGGCTTTTGCGTCGAAAGCCCGCCAAGTAACGTGGTCACGATCAAGGCGATTTCGGTAGTCAGGCCGGGATCGTCGTCGTCCCCGCGCCAATATGCGACCGTGGTCAATATGATGACGCCCGCGGTCGCAATTGCAAACACGAGCTCGCCGCCAACGATGAAACTTATGGCGCCAGCAAGCGAGGCGACGGTGAATGTGCGTATCCCCGCCGGCGAACGCGACGGGCCCTCGCCTTTACGCCGCTCCCGTTCAGCGCCGATCAACAGACCGATGCCAAGTGCCAGAGCGAGGTTCAGGATGAAGGGATCAAAGAAGCGCATGTCGTCCCCACTCCGTGGTTTAGGTCGTGACCCGTCAAAAGGCAGTAAATATACAGTTCGCGGCTCTCTATATGCACTGCGTCGGAGCAAGCTTTGGCTGCCAGTAAAGGTTAGATTTAAGTCAATGAGAGGTGTGTCAATGGAGTACTGGGCGAAGCGGCAGATCGAGACTTGTGAGAAGTTTTGATCCGGATCAATAGGGCAAGATGCGAAATGATCAATAAACAAAATAGTGTCTGACCGGAAGTTTGGCACATGGCCGTTCCAAAGTTTCAAGAGCATGTGGCTTGGGATGCTCCAACGCGTTGGTTCCATTGGATCAACGCTGTTGCCGTTATCGGCCTTATCGCAACGGGAATTGCTGTCCTAAACGATGAAGCGCTGGGATTCTCGGCTAGCGGAAAAACTCTGCTGAAAAGCATTCACGTGTCGTTCGGCTACGTCATGGGAGCCAATCTCCTTTGGCGCTTCATCTGGGCCTTCTTCGGTAACAGGTACACGCGGTGGCGAAGTGTACTACCAGGGGGCTCGGGCTATTTGACCGCGCTGCGCGGCTATACGGCGTCGTTTTTATCCGGCGAGCCGCAGCAATATATCGGGCACAACCCGCTGGCGCGCCTTGGCGTATCCTTGCTGTTCTTGCTTCTGATCATTCAGTTGGCCACCGGCCTTGTCGTCGCCGGATCGGATCTGTTTTGGCCGCCCTTTGGTCATTGGTTTGCGCAATGGATTGCCGCTCCGGGAGTTGATCCCGCGACGGTTCGACCGGGTGCCGCTGACCTGATCGATAAGGCGTCGTATCAGGCGATGCGCGCGTTCCGCGAACCTTTCGTTTCAGTGCATGAATTTGCATTTTATGCCTTGGTCGTTGTCATCATGCTCCATCTATTCGCCGTCGTGATTACCGAACTGCATGAGGGTGGCAGCATCACATCTGCCATGTTCACGGGCCGCAAAATTCTGACGCGCAGACCGCCGGATGCGGCTTGAGACGGAATGAGGACATAAGTGTCGCTCGGAGCATCGCCGCCATGATTAGAAACACAGCACTCGCTTTTCTATCCCTTGGCGGCCTCTTTGCATCCCCGGTCCTGGCACAGGGTGATCTCCTGGCAAAAGCGCACCAACTATTCCAGCCGATTCCGACTATTCCGCCAGAGCTGCCCGGCAATCCGACGTCGCCCGCCAAGCTTGAGCTCGGGAAAATGCTGTACTTCGATCCGCGTTTGTCCGCGAGTCACGCTATCAGCTGCAATTCGTGTCACAATATAGGGCTCGGTGGCGCCGATGCTGAGCCCACATCCATTGGGCATCGTTGGCAGCACGGTGGACGCAACGCTCCGACGGTTCTCAATGCAGTATTCAATCATGCCCAGTTCTGGGACGGCCGCGCCAAAGACCTTGAACAGCAAGCGGGCGGGCCAATCATCAATCCGGTCGAGATGGCGTCACCGGAGCCACATGTTGCTGAGCAGCTGAAGGGCATTCCTGGTTATCGCAACGCGTTTGCCAAAGCATTTCCAGGTGAGCCTGCGCCCATCACGCTTGGCAACGTACAGAAGGCGATCGCCGTGTTCGAGGCGACGCTGATAACGCCCGACGCGCCGTTCGACCGCTTTCTCAAGGGCGAAGCGAACGCTCTTTCGCCCACACAGAAAGAGGGACTGACGCTCTTCATGGATCGGGGTTGCGCGAGCTGCCACAACGGAATCAATGTGGGAGGAGGGATGTATGCCCCATTCGGGGTGGTGGAGAAGCCAGGTGCCGACATCCTGCCACTAGCCGACAAAGGCCGCTTCACGGTCACTAAGACCACGAGCGACGAGTATGTCTTCAAGGTCCCGACGCTCCGGAACATCGTCCTTACGGCGCCCTATTTCCACAGCGGCCAGGCTTGGGATTTGCGACAGGCTGTAGCGGTCATGGGGGCGAGCCAGCTCGGCATCCAACTCACCAGCGACGATGTCGACAAGATCACCGCTTTCCTCGATGGACTGACAGGCGAACAGCCGAAGGTGACTTATCCGGTGCTTCCGCCCAGTGTCGGCGCTACGCCCCAGCCGGAGCCGTGAAATACGCGTCGAGTCGCGTCTTCTACCGTTATTTGCGGCTGGAGCGGTTAGTCTAAGCGCCACTTCATAAATCCGCTCCTGCTCTGGAAATCTGACTGAGAGAGTCAGGTTGCTGGTGCAGCGCCCATCGGACCTGTCACCTGTATCACCGAGCAGCAGCAGGTTCGCCGGCGAACGAGATGACCACGCGCGCCGACCGCAAACGAAAGCGGTACGTCATCAATGGTAAAAAGCGATTATAGCAAGTCAGCATTTCTCGCCGATTTCCGAGATACGCAAGAGCGCGTAATTGACGGGACGGTCGAAACGACGCGCATCCAACAAGCTCTCGGATTTGGAGTCGAGCAGCGGCGGTAAACTCGCTCGCCCGTGCTCCAGCATGTTGTTGGCCCGCTGGCGCAGCGCGTCCCAGAAGAGTACCGCGCGCTCGCAAAAATCGCGTTGGTAGGCCAGCAAATCCGCCGCCGCCCAAGAGCATATGTTCCGTCCCCCGCGCTTGTCCTGCTGCTTGGCTGGCGCCGGTAGCAACTCTTTAGCCGCGTAATTTAGGGAAAGCGGCGCGCCAGCCCTCAAGGAGCCCGCAGTTCCCGTTCGCTGCGCACGTACCGATCACATTAAGCCCATGGGTGTCCCCCAGAAGAGCTGATCCGCAGTTTTCTTTTGGCTTTCGCTAAGTGCCGCATACAGGGGCTTTAGGGCCTTGTTCATTGCGCGCACTGCATCGAGCTGGGCAGCCATGAGCTGCTCATGCTCGTCAAGCCGATCCGGCAGATTGACCGCAGATGTGCCACGCTGGCTCATCATGGTAGTGCAATGCGCGAGCATCGAGCTTGCGTCGTCGCGCGCCGCGGTAGCGTACGCGCTCCAAAGCGACTCTTCATCCTGCGTGATCTTCAACTCCGCTTTGATAAAGACGAGGCGGCCCTCGATGTGACCTGCCGTTGCACTGCACATCGCTTGGCCCGAACTGCCCCAACCCATCATCCCGGGGCCCATACCGCCAAAGCCCATCATGCCCCGATGGCCCCACGTCC
>JBAUTF010000395.1:0-7291 GCA_049582065.1 Candidatus Dormiibacterota bacterium
CGTCATCCGCGTGATCGCGGACCTGGTGAGCGTGCTGGAGCCACAGCTGCTCGGGGTCTGGCGATCGACCGGCATGACCTTCAGCCAGCGCCGGGTCCTGCGGCGGCTACGCGACGGTCCGCGGTTCGCGGGAGAGGTGGCGGCGAGCCTCGGCATATCAGCGCCAACCCTGACCCGCCAGCTGGCGAAGCTCGAGGAGCACGGTTGCATCACCCGCTCCGTGGACACGGCCGACCGCCGCAAGGTGCTGGTGGACCTGACGGACGAAGGCAGGCGGGTCCTGGCCGGCCACCGCGTGTTCGCAGGGAGCCCCATCGCCCAGGCGGCGCGCGACTTGACCGCCTCTCAGCGACAGGCGCTCATCGAGAACCTGGGCCTTCTCGTGAATCTCGCCAGGGACCTGGAGCCTGTCGAAACTGGTAGCTGAGACGACGCCTCAGTCCGCCGTACATGCGAGAGAGATCACTCGCAGGTTCAAGGACGTCGTCGCAGTCGACGGTGTCAGCTTCGACATCACCTCCGGCGAGATCTTCGGCCTGCTCGGACCCAACGGCGCCGGCAAGACGACCACGATCAGGATGCTCGTCACCCTTCTCTCGCCCGATTCCGGCGAGGCGGACGTCTTCGGCCATGACGTGGTCAAGGAGACGATGGCCGTCCGGCGGATGATCGGATACGTCCCGCAGCAGCTTTCTGCGGATGGCTCGCTGACCGGCTGGGAGAACGTGATGCTGTTCGCCAGGCTGTACGACCTGCCCAGGCGCGCGCGCAAGCCGGCGGTCTCCCACGCGCTCGAGCTGATGGGCCTGGGCGACGCGAGAGATCGATTGGTCAGCACCTACTCGGGCGGCATGATCCGCCGCCTGGAGCTGGCGCAGGCCCTCATCAACCAGCCGCGGCTGCTGGTCCTGGACGAGCCGACCATCGGGCTCGATCCCATCGCGCGCGGTGAGGTGTGGGAGAGGGTGCAGGCGCTTCGCCACGAGATCGGGACCACCATCCTCATGACGACGCACTACATGGAGGAGGCGGAGCAGCTCTGCGACCGCGTCGCTCTCATGAACCGAGGCCGGATCAGCACCATCGGCTCGCCTTCAGAGCTCAAACGAGCCCTCGGACCGAACGCCACGCTCGAGGACGTGTTCCGCCACTTCGCAGGCGAGCATTTCGAAGAAGAAGGAGGGAGCCTAAAGGATGTGCGCGCAGTCCGTCGCACAGCACGCCGCGTGGGCTGAGCCGGCCCGCGCCCCCGCATGGTGGCAGGTGCTGTTCAGCCGGATCGTCACCTTCTGCTGGGTCGAGGTGGCGAAGATCAGCCACGACCGGACCGAGATCTACACGCGCGCGATTCAGCCCGCGTTGTGGCTCGTGATCTTCGGCGAGACCTTCTCCAGCATCCGCGCGATCCCGAGCGGCGGCAAGCCGTACCTCGACTTCATGGCGCCGGGCGTGATCGCCCAGTCGGCCCTGTTCGTCGCGATCTTCTACGGCATCCAGATCATCTGGGAGCGCGACGCCGGAATCCTGACCAAGCTGCTCGCGACGCCGACCCCGGCCGCTTCGCTCATCGCCGGCAAGGCATTCGGCGCCAGCGTGCGCAGCCTGATCCAGGCGGCGGTGGTGGTCGTCCTGGCGGCTTTGCTGGGCGTGCGCTTTCCTTGGAACCCGCTCGTGTACCTCGCCGTCGCCGTGGTCGTCATCCTGGGCGCTGCTTTCTTCTCCATGCTCTCGCTGACCATCGCCGGCATCGTCCTGAACCGCGACCGCCTGATGGGCATCGGACAGGCGATCACGATGCCCCTGTTCTTCGGCTCCAACGCGCTCTACCCGATCAGCGTCATGCCGGGTTGGCTGCAGGCCCTGAGCACCGTCAACCCGCTGCGCTACGAGATCGATGCGCTGCGCGGCCTGCTCATCGGAACGCCCAGCAACCTGGGGCTCGATTTCGCAGTGCTCCTGGTGGCATGTGCCGCCGGCATCACGACGTCCTCTCGCCTTTTGCGCCGTCTCACGCAGTGACCGGGCACCGGCTCAACTTGTAAGGTGGACGCGTGTCGCTCGATCTCCCGGCTGAGGTCGCGGAGTTCCTCCGGCAGCCGAACACCGCCGTCATAGCAGCCGTCCGGCCGGACGGGTTTCCCATGACCGTGGCGACCTGGTACGACTGGGAGGACGGCCGCGTGCTCGTCAACATGCACGCGAACCGGAGCCGTCTGGCGTGGATGCGACTCAACCCGAAGGTCTCGTTGACCTTCTTCAACCAGGACTGGTATCGCCACGTGAGCCTCTACGGGCTGGTCGAGTCGATCGCCGACGACGTCGACCTCGCGGACATCGACCGCCTGGCCCGCCGTTACACGGGACAGCCCTTCGGCTCGCGGACCCAGAAACGGGTGAGCGCATGGATCGCCCCTGTCGGATGGCACGGGTGGGACCCGGCAGGTCCGCTGGCGAGCCGGCCTACCAGCCGGTAGGCAGTTCGCGCCTGGAGCTCGTTCTGGTGGCAACTTCCGCGCCAGCCATCCACGCGATCGCCGCCGACCGGGTCCACGGGGCGGGCTATCTCGCCCGCAAAGCCCTCGGCCTGCTGGCGCTGGCCCGCCCGGAAGAACGAGCCGGCCTGGGCCGGAGGTTGGCGAGCTTGCGCCCCGAGATGCCCGCGATCGCCGCGGCGGTCGCCGAGGCGTTGGAATCAGGCGACGTGCGCGCGGTGATCCGGCGCGCGGACGCGGAAAGGCGGCGCGTGGCGCGGTCCGCCATCCGGGCGCTGGCCCGGCGCCGTGTCGCGACCATCTCCAACAGCTCCCTCGTGGCGCGGGCCCTGGTCTACGCGAGCCCCGCCTCGGTGCAGGTGGTCGTCGATGGGCCTGCCGACGAGGGCCACTTCCTCGTCTTCGACCTGCTCGCCGCCGGTCTGCGGGCCGCCCCCGCGGCCCTCGCCGAGCTGGACGCCGAGATCGCGGTCGTGGGGTGCGACGCCGTGTTCGATGACGGCACCTTTGTGAACCGGCGCGGGACACGTGCCCTCGTGGACCGGCTGCCAACCCTGGTCCTGGTCGACCGGTGGAAGCGGGTCGGCGGTCCACCGCCCGAGAGCTGGCCTCGCCCCGACCTGCTGGAGCTGGTCCCCGGGGACCAGGTACGCGCACCGGCGTGAAGCTCTATCGGGCGTGCCAACAGGCCCGGCCGGGGCGACAATAGCCGCGAAACTCTCGCCCCCTGGAGGTCGTAATAGGTGATCACGTACCTGGCGCTGGGAATTTTCCTGGTCGGTGGAGCGGCTCTCGCTTTTGTCTTCTTCGTCGCGTCACAGGTCGCCCGCCGCGGCCCGACGCCTTATCCCGAGGTCGCGGGCCGTGCCTACAGGCTTCGGTTGTTCTGGTTCTTCACCCTCGGGGGCATCCTGGCAGCCGCTTTCCTGACCGCTCTGCCCTACGTCCCCTACGCGAACTATCGACTGGCGTCCGGGCCCGCCGCCATGCACGTCACGGTCACCGCCAGCCAGTACAGCTGGGGCATTGACGGCGGCGTCACGAACGGGGAGAAGATCGACTTCGCGGTGACCAGCGCAGATGTCAACCACGGCTTCGGGGTCTATGACCCGTCCGGCCACCTCGTCGGCCAGGTGCAGGCGATGCCTGGCTACACCAACCACCTCATTTTGCAATTCGCCGGGCCAGGGGATTACACCGTGCGCTGCCTCGAGTACTGCGGGCCCGGGCACAGCTCGATGTACATGACCATGCACGTGGCGCCATGTCAGAACGGCTGCTGCTGCTGAGGTCGCTGCGCGCGCAGCGGATCACCAGGTCGTGGTTGGTGACGAGCGGCCTGCTCCTCCTGGGCCTGGCGCTCGCGGGCGGAGTCATGCGGGTCGCCCAGGCGAGCGGGGGCAACCTCCTCACCGCCGACGTCTTCTACGAGGTCATGAGCGTGCACGGAAGCGGCATGGTCGCGGTGGGCCTGATGGCGGGCGCCGCGGTGCTCTGGTACCTGATGAGCGACGAGATCGAGGTCAGCGTCGGCGTCCATCGCCTTGTCTACCTGCTGACGCTCACCGGCATGCTCTCGATCGTGGTGGCGGTCATGGTCTTCGGCTATTCGTCCGCGTGGACATTCCTCTACCCGCTGCCCGAGCACCCAGGCTCGGGCGTGGCGACCGCGAGCATCGGGGCGGCGGGCTACATGACCGGCCTGGCGCTGGTGGTGGTCGGCTTCCTGCTGTGGTGCGCCGACTTCTTGCGCGCGGGTCTCAAACGATGCGGCAGCCTGCCGCGCCTTCTCGGCCTATATGTGTTCAGCGGCGCGGGAGGCCATGGGCCAACTGAGGAACACGATCCCACCACCACGAACCCGAGTCTCATCGCCGGCACCGTGGTGTCGATCCTCGGCCTCAGCGCCTGCGTCATCGGCGCGTTGATCGTGGTGCTGATGCTGATCAGCCTCGTCTATCCCAGCCTGACCCTCAGCGCGCTGGTGGCCAAGAACATGATCTATTACACCGGCCACACGCTCGCCAATCTGCAGATCTACGTCGCCGCGGGCATCGCCTACAGCGTCCTGCCCGTCTACACGAAGCGGCCCTGGCGGTTGAGCCGAGCCCTGGTCGCCGGCTGGCTCGCCACCCTGGCGATCGTGATGCTGGCCTTCTTCCACCACCTGTACCAGGACTTCGCGCAGCCTGAAGCGGTCCAGTGGGTGGGCAATGTCGCTTCCTACGCCGCCGCCATCCCTCCCATGACCGTCACCATTTACGGCGGGCTCGTGCAGGTGTGGCGTTCGGGCATCCGTTGGAGCGCGGCTCCACTTTTCACCTTCATGGCCATGGCGGGGTGGGCGATCGGGGGCTTCGGAGCGGTGATCGACTCGACCATCTCGCTGAACCAGTTCTTGCACAACACGCTCTGGGTGCCCGCACACTTCCACACCTACATGGCAATGGGCGTGATGTTCTTTTTGATCGGAGCCGTCTATCACCTCATACCCGCACTGACCGGCCGGCGGATGAGAGAGACGATCGGGCGCCGTGCTGCGCTGTTGATGACCGCCGGCGGCTACGGGCTCGTGCTGTGCTGGTACATCTCCGGCAGCATGAGCGCGCCGCGGCGATACCTCTATCCCCTTTCCGGCACCGAAGTATTGGCCTTGATCGGGGCCGCGTGCGCCGTGGTCGCGCTGGTGGGAGTCGTGATGGTTTGCTGGGAGCTCATCAACGTGTTCCTGGCCTCGCCGCGGATCTATCTGCCTGAGCTTGCACCCAGCGAGGCTTAGCCTCGCCGCGGCGGCCGCGCGCGGTTGGCTCGCAGGCCCACTTCTCCTCGCCGTTCTGCTTTCGCCGCCGGTCGAGACTCTGACGGAGCAAAGCCTTGTCGTCCACCACTTCGCGCACTGGCTGATGGTGGTGGCCGGGGCTCTTGCCGGCTACCAGCTGCGCAACCTGGTAAGGCTTCCCGCTGCCGCAGCGGTGGCGTGGGCCGGATTGGGTGCCGCGCTGCTCTGGCATCTGCCGCCCCTGTTGAGCTGGGCGGAAGGGAGCCGAGTCACCCACATATTCGCGCACGCCACGCTGGTCGCCGGCGGAGGCGCCCTCGGCTGGGCGGTGCCCAAGCTCGGCGGCCCCGCCAGGGCCTACCTGTTCATCGCCGCCAACGTCATCATGTGGCCGCTGGTGCTGGCCGAGATCGCCGGCGCTTTCACCTATTCGCTATACCCGGGCCAGGAGTCGCAAGCCGGGGTCGCCGAGCTGGTAGCGATGACGCTGTCCTGGTTGGTGCTCGGGCTCTGGACGAAGATCAGCGCTCTGTTCTCGTGGCCGCTTGCTTCCATCACGGTGCAGGCGGTGCTCGCGGCCCTGGCCCTCGCCGGTTGGGTCCTGGCCAGGTCGTAGACTCCGCACGGTGGAACCCATCCTCGAAGAGCTCTTCCGCCAGCATCGCGACGCCGAGGCGATGCTGGTCAAGCTGGCGGCCGGGATGGACAGGGTGAGGCGCGAGGGAGTCGGAGGGACAGGTGTGGTCGGCGAGCTTTCCGAGATCCGGCGAGACATCCAGGGCGAGGTGCTCAGCCACTTCCGCGAAGAGGAGCTGGCTTTGTTCCCAGTGCTCGGCCGTCATATCGACAGCTCGGCAGGACCGATCGCGATGCTGATGGAGGAACACGCGCTGTTCCGCCAGCTCGAGCTCCAGTTCGAAGAGGCTCTGGCCTCGCTCGAGTCCGGACATCGGGACGCGTGGGCGGTAAAGCTCTGCGACGCCGGCGATGCAATCGCGCAGCTGCTCCCGCCGCACATAGAGAAGGAAGAAAGCGTGCTGTTCCCCATGGCCGAGTCGACCCTGGAGGAAAGCGAATGGGCCGAGGTCCGCCGCCTCTGGAGCGAGGCCGTGGAGGCGGCACAGCAGGCTTAGGCCCGACTCGCGGCCACCCGGCCGCGGCTGACTGACCGGTTAGACTGCACCGCCGATGCCGAGGTCTCATCGTGAAAAGGCCGGCCCGAATCGCGACCTGCTGGTCCAGGAGCTGACCCCAGCGCAGGTCCACTTGCTCCGAAACACCTATCACCTGATCGGCCAGCGGGGTGTCCACCGGGTGGCGCTGGAGGACATCGCGGAGCTGGCGGGCGTCAGCAAGGGCATCCTGCTCTACTACTTCAAGACCAAGGAAAACCTGGTCCTGGCCACCATGCGCTGGGCGCTGTCGGCCACCGCCGACCGCATTCGCGACGCTATGGCCAGGGCGCACAGCCCCGAGGCGAAGGTGCTGGCCATGATCGATGCGATCTGGGTTGGCGCTGAAACCAACCGCGAGTTCTACCTCACCTACGTCGACCTGGCCGCGTACGCCGCTCGAAACGAGAGCTTTACCGAGCTGTCGGCGACCTTCCATTCGATCGTCGACGCGCTGTACGCCGATGCGGTGCGTGCGGGGATCGAAGCGGGGGCCTTCGCGGCCGAGAGCGTCGAAGAGGCGGCCGCGGTGGTGCGGGCGATCATCGACGGGCTCTTCCTGCAGTGGATGCAGGACCGCGCCTGGAAGCGGCGCCACGCCGCCTTCAAAGAGATCTGCAAGAGGGCCGTGATCACCTACCTGACCCGACCCGCCGGCACCCCGGCTCCCTGATCCGCGGCCGTAGTTCGGCCCACGGGGTAGGGGCCTTCCGGCACTGCCAGTCCAGCTGGCCCGCGCGCATCGTGACGGTAGAGGAGAACTGAAAAATGTCGATACTCGTCACCTACGCCACCAAATACGGTTCCACGCAAGGCATCGCCGAGCGCATCGCCGGCACGCTGAAGGC
>JBAUTF010000396.1:0-1740 GCA_049582065.1 Candidatus Dormiibacterota bacterium
CTGGCTCTCGTGAAACGGGAGGGCCGCGCGCACCTTCTCCATCACGCGGCGATTGATCGTTTCCAGCTCCTCTTTTGCGATGGCCCGGTTGAGCGGGATGTCGAAGGTCGTGTGGTCGGGGCCGACCCATGATCCCTTCTGCACGACGTGCTCTCCCAGGGTTTCGCGAAGAGCTTTGTGCAGCAGGTGCGTTGCGGAGTGGTGGCGCGCGATCTGGGCGCGCCTCCGGGTGTCGACCGCCGCGGTCGCCTTCTCGCCCACGCGAACCTCGCCGGTGACCACGGTGCCCACATGCGCTATGACTCCGTCGGCCGGCTTCTGGGTGTCTTCGACACGTACGCGGCCGCCCGGAGTGCTGATGATGCCCGTGTCCGCGACCTGACCACCGGACTCCGCATAAAAGGGCGTTCGCTCGAGGAAGACCTCCACAGCATCGCCTTCGGCCACGACGTCCGCGGTCCTTCCGTCTTGGCGAAGACCGACAACCTTGGATTCGGTGGTCAGCTCTCGATAGCCGGTGAACTCCGACTTCGGGGAATCCTTGGCGACCGACCAGTGCTGGGGGGCCGCGCGCCGCGAGCGCTCACGTTGGGCGGTCATCGCGTCGCGGAAGCCTTCTTCGTCGACCTCGATGCCGCGTTCCTGGGCCAGCTCGCGCGTGAGCTCGAGCGGAAACCCGAACGTGTCGTGCAGCTTGAACGCGTCCGCGCCGCTGACGGATTTGACGCCTCGAGACGCAACCTTGTCGAACTGCTCCATACCCTGCTCCAGGGTGCGCTCGAAGCGCGCGGTCTCGGTGTCGACGGTCTCAGCGATGAAACGCTCGCGCTCTCGCAGCTCGGGGTAATGGTCTTTGAACATCGCCACGGCGACGGCGGTGCCGGTGCTCAGCTGGTTGGAGAAGCCGATGTTGCGGCCGTGCAGCGCCGCCCGCCGGATGAGTCGTCGCAGCACGTATCCCCTGCCTTCGTTGGATGGGATCACGCCGTCGGCAACGCAGAACGTCATCGCGCGAACGTGGTCCGCGATGATCCGCTCGGACAGGGTGGTCGGCTTGCTGCTCGACTGCCTGACGAAATCGACCAGAGGATGCAGGATGTCGGCCTCGAAGATGTTCGACTTGCCCTGGAGGATGTACGAAATGCGTTCCAGCCCCATACCTGTGTCGATGGCCGGACGCGCGAGCGGGACCAGCCTGCCGTCCTCCTGCTGGTCGAATTGCGGAAAGACCAGGTTCCAGAACTCGGTGAAGCGCTCGCAGTGGTCGGGGACGCAGTCAGGAAGGCCGCATCCCACCTGCGAGCCGCGATCCCACCAGATCTCCGAGTCGGGGCCGCAAGGGCCTTTGCCCAGGCCCCACCAGTTGTCGTTGAGCCGGGTGATGTGATGGGGCGAGACGCCGGTGCGCTCGGTCCAGATCTTGTGCGCCTCATCGTCGGTCGGATGAATCGTCACCCGCAGCCGGTCGACGGGCATGTCGAAACCTTTCGTGACAAGCTCCCACGCGAGGGGGATCGCCGTCTCTTTGAAGTACGCGCCCGTAGGGGTGAAGTTGCCCAGCATCTCGAAGAACGTAAGGTGCCGGTCGGTCCTCCCCACCTCCTCGATGTCGCCCGTGCGCAGGCATTTCTGGCAGCTGGCGAGCCGGGGCGCGGGCGATTGGCTAAAGCCCAGGTAGTAGGGCTGAAGCGGTTGCATTCCGGCCGAGATGAAGAGCGTGCTCGGGTCCGCATGCGGCAC
>JBAUTF010000397.1:0-18575 GCA_049582065.1 Candidatus Dormiibacterota bacterium
CGCGCCCAGCCGGCGCGACCAACCCTTTCCCATCTTCCTCTCCACGTGTGGTCACCCGAATCGAGGGCCGTATCCAGACCGTCTCGCGAGTTGCAATACTCTCGCAAGGGTCGGCAAGCAAAGTCAACTAGTTAAAGCACCGATATTGGCCCTATGTGACATTTGTTTCAGCTGGGGGTGGGCGTGGGCGTCCTGACGGCGGGCAGAACAGGCAAGACCGACCGTCAACCAGCCGTTCCGACGACGCTCCAAACGGAGCCGCACCGAGCCCGTCTCCGGCACGCGGACGGTGGAGGGCTGGAGGCGTCCATTGAAGGGTGGTGGCGCCGCCGCGATCGAGTGTGCACCGGGATCGAGACGGGTCGCGAACGACCCAATCTTCGGTTACAGGAATGGTGGTATCCGCGTGGCATGGGGGGAAAGGACAATGCAGGGCGGCTCCGGCGGTGGCTAACGTTAGGTTTGACCCATGAAGAGAAGGGAGCGGGCCGGCAGCGAAAAACCGGCCGAGCCGGTGACGCTTGTCCGCGCCCTGGCGGACGGCCAGGCCCAGATGGCGCCCTGGCGGACGCTGATCTCGGCGGTCCATCCCAACCCGTCGATCAAGATCAACCACGGCGCCACGTTCCTCGTGACCGACCGTCACGGCTCCATCCCTCTCGACGCGGGCGACTACGGCCTGTACGCGTCCGACACCCGCTTTGTCTCTCGCCACGAGCTGAGGCTGAACGGGAAGCAGCCGGAGTCGGTCGCGTCGGTTCGTCTTTCGTTTCGCCATGCCCGCTGGCACATGGTCGCGGACAGCGTCGCCGGTCCGGGAGGCGACATGCGGGAAGCCAAGGTGGCGGTCACGGTCGACAGGCTGGTCAGCCTGCACCGGATGCACGAAGACCTCTCGCTCCATACCTACGCCCGGTCGCCGGTGACCGTGCTGCTGGAGATTGCCCTGGAGAGCGATTTCGCGGACCTCTTCGAGGTCCGCTACAAATCGTGGCAGCGCCGCGCCGACCTGAACACGTGGTGGGTCGGGCCGAACAGCCTGGAGGCCCGCTACCAGAACAAGGACTTCGTCCGCCGCTGCCTGGTGCGCGCCCTCACCGAGCGCGCGGGAATCACCTACGCCAACGGCTCCCTACGGTTCCCGATCGACCTGGTGCCGGGCGAGGAATGGCGGCTGTGCCTGCAGTACGACCTCCTGACGGATGACCACCAGATGCCGCCGCTCGAGGAGAAATGCGCCTTGGACCCGAGCCAGGGGGATCCCATGGAGAATGCGCGAAGCTGGCAGATGTCGGTCTCGCAGATCGAGCCCTCCGACATCCGCCTGAAGTTCGCCTACGAACGGGCGATCGAAGACTTCGCGGCGCTGCGGCTCCACGAGCAGGAGTCCTCGACGGACCACTGGATGCCGGCGGCCGGCCTGCCCTGGTTCATGGCCCTGTTCGGACGCGACTCGGCCATCGCCTCTCTTCAGGCGATGGTCGCCCAGCCGGCGGTCGCCATCGGCACGCTCGAGAACCTCGCCAGGTGGCAGTCGGATTTCGACGACCCTGAGCGCGACGCCGAGCCGGGCAAGATGCCGCACGAGCTGCGCGTCGGCGAGTGGGCCCACTTCGGCATCGTTCCGCACCGCCCCTACTACGGGACCGCCGACGCCACTCCTTTATATCTGCTGCTCCTGGCGGAGCAATACCGATGGCTCGGCGACGCCCAGGCGCTCGCGCCGTTCAGGAGCGTGGCCGAGCGGTGCCTCGAATGGATCGACAAGCATGGTGACCGGGACGGTGACGGGTTCCAGGAATACGCTCCTCGCACGCCGAGGGGTTACCGCAACCAGGCGTGGCGTGATGCGCACGACGGGGTGCTCGACGAGACCGGAGCCTTCCCTGAGCTGCCGATCGGGACCTCCGAGATGCAGGCATACGTCTACGGCGCCAAGCTGCGGATGGCGCCTCTCTTCGAGGCCTGGGGCGATGCGGCGCGCGGCGAGCAATTGGTGCGCGAGGCCGGCGAGCTCAGGAAGCGCTTCATCGAGCGGTTCTGGTCGGACGAGAGCAGGGAGCTGGCCTTCCTGCTCGACGGTCACAAACGGGCCGTTCGCACGGTCGTCTCGAACTCAGGCCACTGCCTGTGGATGGGAATCCTGGACGAAGCGCGCGGACGCGCCGCGGGCGAGCGGCTGATGAAGCCGGACATGTTCAGCGGCTGGGGGGTGCGCACGCTGTCCGACCAACACCCGTCATACGACCCTCACTCGTACCAGCGCGGATCGGTCTGGCCGCACGACAGCGTGATCGCCGCAGCCGGGCTGCGGCGCTACGGTCTGATCGAGGAGGCCTGGACGGTCCTGGACGGGCTGCTCGGAGCTGTCATGTGCTTCGAGGACATTCAGATGCCGGAACTCTTCGCCGGGCTGCCCAAGCGCGAGTTCGCCGTCCCGGTGCCGTATCGCATGGCCAATGTGCCCCAGGCCTGGTCCGCGGGCTGCGTGCTGCACGTTGTGCGGATCCTGCTTGGCCTCGAGCCGGACCTGCCCGCCGGCCGGCTCTATGTCGACCCCGCGCTGCCGCCCTGGTGTCCCGAGCTGGTGCTGGACAACCTTCGCATCGGGCCGCATGCGGTGAGGTTGAGCGTGCGAAGCAAGCCTGACGGCGGCTATTCCGTGGACTCGGACGCGTCCGGCGTGGAGATCGTGCGCGGCACGCCGCCGTGGCTGCAGATCGCACCCGAGTGACCACCGGGTCCTCCCTGCGGAGCGAGTGTTGATGCGTGAACTTCACCGGGAGTGTGTTCTATCGCTGTGAACCCTCGCCGGATTGCCCTCATCGTCAGCCCCTGGTACCCCGTCCCACCTGTCGGCTATGGCGGAATCGAGCTCATGGCGTACAACCTGGCGTGCGAGCTGCAGGCCAGGGGCCACCAGGTCAGCGTGATCGGCCAGCAGGGATCCAGGGGGCCATTCGAGGCGATCGCGATCGCGCCTGAGGGCTGGTCCAGCCAGCTGGGTGGTCGTGATCACCTGCCCCGCGAGCTGCTCTTTCTCTATCGCGCATATGAGCTGGTTCGCCGGCGCGCGTTCGACGTCGTCCACGACAACTCGGGACTGACCGGGATCCTCCTGGCCGCGACCAGCCGGCTCCAGACACCTGTGGTCGCCACCCTCCATGGAGCGTTGACCGAAGCGGAAGGAGAGTACTTGTCGGCCGTCGACCATCGCGTCCACCTGGTCGCCATCAGCCGGGCGCAGCAGGCCCTGGTGGCAGGTGTCGACTGGCGGCGCGTCGTCTACAACGCCGTCGACCCGCGCGAGTACCGGCCGATCACACGGTTCGAGGAAAAGGAGGATTACATCGTCCAGCTGGCGCGGATCTCGGCTGAAAAAGGGCAGCACCTTGCGATCGAGATGGCGCAGCGGCTCAATGTGAGGCTGGTCCTGGCGGGCAAGGTGGGCGAGGATTCGATCCCGTATTTCGAGGAGCGCATCAAGCCGCACCTCGGCGATCGGGTGACGTGGCTCGAGAACGTCGTGGGCGAGGACAAGGCCCGTCTGCTGGCGCGCGCGAGGGCGATGGTGTTCCCGATCCAGTGGGAGGAGCCATTCGGCATCGCGATGGTGGAAGCGATGGTCAGCGGAACACCGGTGATCGCGATGGCCCGCGGTGCGGCGACGGAGCTGGTGGAGCCAGGAGTCACGGGCTTCCTGGCAGCGGACCTGGAGGGCATGGTGGAGGCGTATTCGTGTCTCGACGAGATCGACCTCGCGAAGTGCGTCGAGCATGCGAGCTCGCGGTTCGGCCCGCAGCAGATGGCCGACGGCTATGAATCGGTGTACGAGCGGGCGATCGAGGAGTCGTACTACCTGGAGCGCGTCTGAAGACCCCTTCGTGCCGGGTCCCCGCACGAGCCTCTCGAATTGACAGGCCGCAGGCATTTGATAGAGTCACGGCATCTGTTTAGGGGAGGCTGGAGGTTTGGATGAAGCACATCAATAGCGTTGGCCTGGTTGCCGCAGGTGCGGTCATCGTTCTCGCGATTGGGGCCTGCGGCGGTTCGGGGGGCGGCGCCTCATCCTCCCCGGCAAGCTCCCAGATCGGAGGATCGGCAACCCTGTGGGCCGAATGGACGAGCACCGAGCAGCAGGACTTCCTGGCCTCCCTCGCGCCGTTCGAGACCCAGAGCGGCGTCACCATCAACTATTCCGGCAAGGGCAACAACACCGACACCGCGATCGCATCCGCGGTGGCGGGCGGCGCGCCGCCTGACGTCGCGCTCGTGCCCGACCCGGCCACCGTGCTGACGCTCGCCTCGAAAGGTTCGATCAAGCCGCTGGACAGCATCCTCGGCAGCCTGACGTCCAACTACGGCTCGGCCTGGAACCAGCTCGTGACCTCCAACGGCAAGCTGTACGGCGTCTGGTTCAAGGGAGCCAACAAGAACACCATCTGGTACAACCCCGCGGAGTTCAGCGCGGCCGGCATCACCTCCCCTCCGGCGACGTGGGAAGACGTGATCAAGGACGCCGGCACCCTCAAGGCGGCCGGCATCGCTCCGTTCTCGCTCTGCACCGACATCGGCTGGCCGATGGCTGACTTCTGGCAGAACGTCTACCTCAAGACGGCCGGGGCTCAGGCTTACAACGCCCTCGCGGCCCACACCACCAAGTGGACCGATCCCACCGTGACGACCGCGTTCACCACGTTCGGCCAGCTCGTCGGGGACCCCTCGAACCTCGCGGGAGGCCTGCAGGGCTCCCTCTCCAACAACTACCCCGAGTGCGTCGACAAGGTGTTTCCAAAGCCGGGGTCGCAGCCCCAGGCAGCGATGGTCTTCGAAGGGGACTTCGTCACCTCTGAGATCACCGCCAACTCGAGCAACTACACGGGCGGGACGACGGGTGCAGGCGGTGCCGCCTGCACCACGGACGCGAGCAAGACGCCCTGCTACAACTTCTTCAACTTCCCGGCCCCGTCCGCTAACAGCGCCAACCAGGGCGCGGTCCAGGGCGCCGGAGACGTGGCCATCATGCTCCACGACACACCCCAGGCCGAAGCGCTGATGAAGTACCTTGCCGGGCCTCAGGGGGCGTCCATCTGGGCGCACCTTGGCGGGTTCGCATCGCCGAACAACAAGGTGTCTTTGAGCTCGTATCCCGACAGCGTCACGCAGGCGGACGCCAAGGCTCTGGTCAATGCCACAGGGTTCGTGTTCAGCCTCGACGACCTCCAGGGGACGTGGGAGAAGAACATGTGGCAGGACATGCTGGACTTCCTGAGGAATCCCAGCAGCTCGAACATCACGGCGATCCAGGCCAAGATGGACCAGGAAGCGACCACGGGCCTGGGCCACTAGGCGGTTGGGTGGAGGACGGGGCGCCACATCGATGCGGCGCCCCGGTCTGAGCTCTCGGTAAGCGAAATCTGGCGAATGAGTTGAAGCGTTGATCGGTGCTGACGTCCAGCCCAGTGGAGTTGTGACGCCTGCGGCGAAGAGCTCCAAGGCCAAGGGGGGCGGAGGCGGCTGGCGCTCCCACCTTGGCTCCCTGGCCTTTTTAGCCCCGGGAGCCATCTGGCTCGTGGCCATCACGATCTATCCCCTCATCGCCACCGTCCGCAACAGCCTGTACGACGCGTCGGCCTCGAACTTCGTCGGTCTCGACAACTACAAGGCGATCTTCACCACGGCCACCATCCTGACCACGTTCCGAAACAACGTCATCTGGGTGGTCGTCTTTCCCTTCGTCGTGACGTTCGTCGGTCTCGTCTATGCGGTGCTCTCAGAGCGGATCCGGTGGTCGACCGCGTTCAAGACCATCATCTTCGTGCCGATCGTGTTCAGCGCCACCGCTTCGGCGCTGGTCTGGCGCTCGATCTTCGACCTCGACCCGCACGTCGGGGTGGTCAACGCGGCGATCCAGACCGCCAGCGACTGGTTCAACCCTCCCGGCCTGTATCCGGTTGACACGTCAGCCGGTCAGTCGGTCGCGCGCCTGGCTTCAACAGGCGTGGCTCCCGGTTCGGGCGGCAGTCTGCAGAGCTCGACATCGGTCTCGGCGGGTGATTCAGTCGAGCTCGGGTTGATCGGAATCAGCCCGACGACGCTCTCGACGCTGGGAGCACAGTCGGCCATCGAGCCGACTTCATCGCAGAAGGACGTCACCGGCCTGGTATGGCGAGACTTCTCGCCGGCCAACCCCAGCGTCAGAGGCGTGGTGCAGCCGGATGAGCTCGGCCTTCCCGGCCTGCAGCTGAGCCTGCTGGCGAGCGATGGAAGCACGGCCGGCACCGCGACGACCGACTCGCACGGCGACTTTCGGTTCTCCAATGTCGGCAGCGGGAGCTTTCGCGTGCAGATCGACGCGCACAACTTCCAGTCGGGTTTTACCGGGACCTTCTGGCTGGGCACGCAATCCCTGACGCCGACCAGTGGCCTGAATCAGACGGAACAGGCGCTTTTCAACGTGCCCCTGGTGGATGTCGCGATGATCATCGCCTACCTCTGGATCTGGGCCGGTTTTGCGATGGTCATTATCGGAGCCGGCCTGGCAGCGCTCGATCGAGACGTGCTCGAGGCGGCCCGGATTGATGGCGCCGGCGAGTGGGCGACGTTTCGGCGCGTCACCATGCCCATGCTGTCGCCTGTCCTGATCGTGGTCCTGGTGACGATGCTCATCAACGTCCTGAAGATCTTCGACATCATCATCAACATGGCTCCGGGCTCCTCCCAGGAAGAGGCCCAGACTCTCGCGGTCGTGATGTACAACTCCGGGTTCACCGGGTTGGGCAACTGGGGTTTGGCGAGCGCCATCGCCGTCATCCTGTTCATCCTCGTGGTGCCGGCGATGGTCTCCAACTTGAGCAGGATCCGAGGATGAGCGCGGTGCAGGCGGTCGCTCAGCCTGTCGCCGCGAGGCGGCGCTCGACGTTCCGCATCCGTCCTGCGAAATGGCTGCTGAACATCGTGGTCGTCCTCATTGCGGCCTTCTGGCTGATGCCGACGATAGGCCTGGCGATCATCTCCCTGCGTCCCGAGTCCCTGTTCCAGCAATCAGGGTGGTGGACCGTGTTGACCGCCCCGTCCCAGCTGACTTTGCAGAACTACCAGACGCTGTTCTCGCAAGGCCTGGTCAGCGGCGGCCTGCTGGATTCTCTTTTGACCTCAGCCGAGATCACCGTCCCGAGCACTCTCCTGGTGACCGTGATCTCCAGCCTGACCGCTTACTCAATCGCCTTCGGGCGCTGGCGCGGCAGGACCGTGTGCTTCTTCATCATCATCGGGCTGATGGTCGTCCCGGTCCAGGTCGCATTGATCCCAGTGGTTCAGCTCTACAGGGCATTCGGATCGATCAGCGGCTTCAATCCCTTTGGCACGGTGATCGGAGTGATCATCTTCCACGTCGCCTTCGGCCTTCCATTCGGCATCTTCTTGATGAACAACTTCTACGGCGGCCTGCCGAGGGAGCTGCTGGAGGCCGCACGGATCGACGGCGCTGGCGAATGGAGGCTGTTCAGCAGAATCGTGCTTCCACTTGGCTTGCCGGCCGCAGCCTCACTCGCAATCTTCCAGTTCATCTGGGTGTGGAACGACCTGCTGGTCGCCCTGGTCTTCCTCGGAGCCAGCAAGCACTTTCCACTCACCATATTCCTGTTCGATCAGATTCGGACTCTGGCCGCCAACTACTGGATCATCTCCACAGGCGGAATGGTCTCCATCCTGGTCCCCCTGGTCGTGTTCTTCTCCTTCCAGCGCTATTTCGTGCGCGGCGTGCTCGCGGGGGCGGTCAAGTAAATGTGTGAGGGCAATAGATAAATGGCTTCAGTCACCTACGACCACGTCGTCAAGCGCTACACCGCGGACATCACAGTGGTCAAGGACTTCAACGTCGAGATCAAGGACAAAGAGTTCATGGTGCTCGTCGGGCCTTCCGGCTGCGGAAAGTCGACGGCGCTTCGAATGCTGGCCGGTCTCGAGGAGATCAGCGAGGGCCAGATTCGCATCGGCGACCGCGTCGTCAACGACATCGCTGCCAAAGACCGCGACATCGCCATGGTGTTTCAGTCGTACGCCCTCTACCCGCACATGAGCGTGTACGACAACATGGCCTTCCCGCTCCAGATGCAGGGCATGAAGAAGCCGGACATCGACAAGCGCGTCCGCAATGCGTCACAAATCCTCGGCCTCGAAAACTTCCTCGAACGCAAGCCACGCGCCCTGTCAGGGGGGCAGCGGCAGCGCGTGGCTCTCGGCCGCGCGATAGTGCGCAGCCCGAAAGTGTTTCTTCTCGACGAGCCGCTGTCCAACCTCGACGCCAAGCTGCGAGGTCAGACGCGCATCGAGCTGCAGAAGCTGCACCGCGACCTGCAGACAACCTTCATCTACGTGACCCACGACCAGGTCGAGGCGATGACCATGGGCGATCGCATCGCCATCATGAACGCCGGCATCCTCCAGCAGGTCGGCACGCCCGGCGACATCTACGATCACCCGGCCAATCTCTTTGTGGCCAGCTTCATCGGCAGCCCAACGATGAACTTCATTCCCGCGACGGTCCAGGATGGCAGCGCAAAGGCCTCCGGCTTCGAGGTCAAGCTGCCCAAGCCCGTCAGCGCCGCCAAGGGGACTCTCGGCTTCCGCCCGGAGGCGGTCACCGACCGCGTCTCCGACGGCGGCCCGACCATGGAGATGAAGGTCGACGTGGTGGAGCGGCTGGGCTCGGACCAGTTCCTGTACGGGCAGGTCGGCGGCGACCAGGTCACGGCGCGAGTCGACCCACGAATGAGCGTGCATGCGGGGGACAAGGTCCGGCTCGGCCTCGACACTCGGACCCTTCATTTCTTCGACTCCGAGAGCGAGCTGGCGCTGCTCTAGCAGCTTCCTCTTGGAGAGGGTCAGGGCTCTCGAGGACTTCGACGCTGCCCGGTTCCGGGCGTTCCGGCGTTCGGTCCGGTCGGTCCTGACCGGGGGCGCTCGCCGCCTGCCCTCGATCGCACCGCTGCTCAGGGCCGCGGGCACGGAGGGCCGAGCGTTTGGGGGCGTCCACGAGATCCCGCTCGAACGGATCGTGGGCTCGGTGGCGCCCGACGCCAAGACCGACGACTTCGACCCAGCGTTTCTGCCGGTCAACAGGCGATTGCGCCAGCGGTGGACGCGTATCTACCAGGCGATGGTCGAAGGCGACGAGCTGCCTCCGATCGACGTCTACAAGGTCGACGACAACTACTACGTGATCGACGGCCATCACCGGGTGTCCGTGGCACGCAATCTCGGCCGCCAGACCATCAACGCCCGGGTGGTCGAGATCCGCACCCGGGCGCCGCTCGGTCCGGACGCGGACGCCGGCGCCCTGCTGCGCGCGGCCGAGTACGGGGCCTTTCTCGAGACCACGCAGCTTCATCGCACGCGGCCCGAAGCCCGCTTCGAGTGCAGCCGGCTCGGGCGCTATGACGAGATCCTCAGGCACATCCTCGGTCACGCCTACTTCCTGTCGCGCGAGCAGGGCCGGGAGGTGCCACTTCAGGAGGCCGCTGCGAGCTGGTACGACCATGTCTACAAGCCGATCGCGAACGCGATCCGCAAGCACCGCGTGCTCGAACAGCTCCCGGTCTGGACCGAAGCCGATGTGTACGTCGAGATCACCAGGCGCTGGCTCGCCATGAGCGAGGAGGGCGAGCTATCCGGCCCCGATCCGGCCGTCCAGGCCTTGCTCGAGGAGCATTCGCGGCGCTGGTGGCAGCGGCGCGGAGCCATCAGACTCACAGAGTGATCGGGATCATCTTCGGGCCGCCTGGCAGCGGCAAGGGCACCCAGGCGGCCCGGCTCGAGAACGAGCTGCACCTCAAGCACCTTTCGACCGGCGAGATCCTCCGCGCCGAGGTCGCGCGAGGCACGCCGGTCGGCCGGCAGGTCAGGCGGATCATGGCCGCCGGCGACCTGGTCCCCGACGACCTGATCGTCGACATCGTGCGCCGCCGGCTCCCCGAGGCCGAAGAAGGCCCAGGCGTGCTGCTCGACGGTTTCCCCCGTACCGTCGCCCAGGCCGAGGCGCTCGACGAGATGCTGACCGGCGAAGGCCACGTCGTCAACTTCGTGCTGGCCCTCACCGTGCCGGAGGAAGAGCTGGTGGACCGCATCCTGCACCGGGCCGCCGTCGAGGGCCGTCCGGACGACACCCGCGAGGCCATCTCCGAGCGCATGCACGAATACCGAAAGCTGACCGCCGCGGTGCTCGAGTACTACAGGAAGCGGGGCGTGCGCATCGAAGAGGTCGCCGGGACTGGAACGCCCGACGATGTCTTCGGCCGCATCCACGCCCATCTGTCGGCGTGACGCGGAGGTAAGCGCTCCTGGGATCAGTTCACCGCCGGGGCCGCCTGCCTGCGCCGGCTGATCGCCAGCATGGCCACGCAGACGAGCACGGACGCGGCCGCCATCGCGGGCATCGTCCAGAACACCGCGTGAAGCCCTGAGCTCAAGGCGGCCCTCGACGGCGGAATCCCGGGCGACACGAGCAGCAGGCCCAGCAAGGAGACGCCCACCGCGCCGCCGATGGTGCGCGCGAACTGGTTGAGGGCGGTCGTCGCGCCTCGTTCGGCCCAGCTGACGGAGCTCTGGACGGTCACCAGCAGCGGGGTCTGCATCATCCCCATGCCGAACCCGAGCACGGCCGAGGCCGTCACGATGACCTGGACCGAAGGCGCGGTGGCGATCAGCAGGGCGGCCGCCACCAGTGCAACCGAACCGGCGAAGGCCAGCGGCCAGGGGCCGGCGCGGATCAGAAGACGTCCGGCGATCACCGATGCGATCGGCCAGCCGAGGGACATCGGCGCCACCGACGCGCCTGCCCAGTAGGCGCTCAGGCCGAGCACGTCCTGCGTGTAGAGCGGAATGTATGAGGTCGCCGCCCACTGGAGGGTGCCGGCCGCCAGCGCGGCCAGGAGGGCGGGCCCGATCAAGGGATGTCGCAGGAGCCGAAGCGGGACGGTTGGACTGGCCAGTCTGCGCTCCACGTACACGAACCAGGCGAGCAGCGCGAGCGCCGGCGCCACCAAACGCCAGTCGATCCCGGCTTCAGAGCCACCGGCGCCCAGGCCCACGAGCGCCAGCGCGATCCCCGCGGTGAGCAGGACCGCGCCGAGCCAGTCGATGTCATGGGCACCCCCCTCGGCCGGGCGGTCGTGGAACGACCAGATGAGCACCACCACCGCGACCCCGAGGGGGACGTTGACCTCGAAGATCCAGCGCCAGCCGATCGTGGTGACGAAGACCGCCCCGATCAAAGGACCGGTGAGCGCGGCGATGCCCCACATGGCGCTGAACAGGCCCTGCACGCGTGCGCGCTGCTCCAGCGGGAAAAGGTCTCCGACGGTCGTGATGGCCACGGGCTGGAGGCATCCCGCCCCGATGCCCTGGAGCACTCGAAAGGCGACGAGCATCTGCATCGACGACGATGTGCCGCAGAGCGCGGACGCGGCGACGAACACGACCAGGCCCGCCAGCAGCACGTTCTTGCGCCCGTAGATGTCGGCCAGGCGGCCCCAGAGCGGCACGGTGGTGGTGCTGGTGAGGAGGTAGCCGGCGAAGACCCAGGGGTACAGCGAGATGCCGTGGAGCTCTTTGCCGATGGTGGGAAGGCCGGTCGCGACGATCGTCGCGTCCATCGCGGCGACGAGCATGGCGAGCATGAGCCCGCCGGTGATCCGCACGAGCTGGGGATTCCACTGCACCGAGGCCGGGCGCGCCGGGCCGGGTCCGGGCGTCAGCGGCCTAGCCACCTACCTCGGGATCTGGCTTGAGGAACAGCGCCGCCAGCGGCGGCAGGGTCAGGGTCAGGCTGTGACGGTGCCCGTGCATGCTCACCGGCACCGCCTCCACGCCTCCGAGGTTGCCCTGCCCGCTGCCCCCGTACATCGGCGCATCGCCGTTCAGCAGCTCCCTCCACCAGCCGGCCTGCGGGACGCCGATCTGGTAGTTGTGCCGCGGCACGGGCGTGAAGTTGAAGATCCCGACCACGACGTCCGAGGCGAGCCTGCCGCGCCGGATGAGGCTGACCACGCTCTGGTCGGCGTCTGTGCAATCGATCCATGAGAACCCGCCAGGCTCGAAGTCCATCTCGTGGAGTGCCTTCTCTTCGCGGAGCACCCGGTTCAGGTCGCCCACCCACAATCGGAGGCCGCCGTGCATCGGGTTGTCGAGCAGGTGCCAGTCGAGGCTCTGCTCGTGGTCCCACTCGCGCCACTGCCCGAACTCGCCGCCCATGAACAGCAGCTTCTTGCCGGGCTGCGCGTACATGTAGCCGTAGAGGAGGCGCAGGTTGGCGAACTTCTGCCAGTCATCGCCGGGCATCTTCGCGATCAAAGAACCCTTGCCGTGCACGACCTCGTCGTGCGACAGCGGGAGCATGAAGTTCTCGCCGAACGCGTAGAGCATGCGGAAGGTCAGCTCCTGGTGGTGGAACTTGCGATGGATCGGCTCCTGTGACATGTAGGCAAGCATGTCGTGCATCCAGCCCATGTCCCACTTCATCCCGAATCCCAGCCCGCCGACGTAGGTCGGGCGCGAAACCAGCGGCCAAGAGGTCGATTCCTCGGCCACCGTCTGGACCTCGGGCTGCTCCTTGTACACCTCGATGTTGAAGCGCCGCAGGAAATCGACGGATTCGAGGTTCTCGTTGCCTCCGAACTTGTTGGCGATCCACTCGCCCTGTTTGCGGGAGTAATCGAGGTACAGCATCGAGGCCACAGCGTCGACCCGCAGTCCGTCCGCGTGGTAGCGGTCGAGCCAGCACAGCGCGCTGCTCAAGAGGAATCCACGCACCTCGTTGCGGCCGTAGTTGAAGATCGAGCTGCCCCAGTCGGGGTGCACGCCAAGGCGCGGGTCGGCATGCTCGAACAGGTGCGTGCCGTCGAAGTTCTGGAGGCCGAACTCGTCGGCGGGGAAGTGCGAGGGCACCCAGTCGAGGATCACCCCGATGCCGTTCTGGTGCAGGTAGTCGACCAGGAACATGAAGTCCTGCGGCGTGCCGTATCGGGAGGTGGGCGAGAAGTAGCCGGTCACCTGGTAGCCCCACGACCCGTAGAACGGGTGCTCCATCACCGGCATGAACTCCACGTGCGTGAACCCCATCCGGCTCACGTAGTCGGCCAGGCGTGGCGCGAGCTCGCGGTAGGTCAGCGAGCGGTTCTGCTCTTCGGGGACCCGCATCCACGAGCCAATGTGCACTTCGTACACCGACCAGGGCGCCTGCCGCCCGTTGGACGCGCGGCGGTTGGACATCCAGCCGTCGTCGCCCCACTGATAGGACAGGTCCCAGACGATCGAAGCCTGGCGTGGGGGCGCCTCGGAAAAGGCGGCAAACGGGTCGGCCTTGTCGGCACCGGCGTGGGTCACCCTCGAGTGGACGTAGTACTTGTACAGGGCGCCGTGCTTGACCCCCGGGATGAATCCCTCCCAGATGCCCGACTGCTCGCGCGGGTAAAGGCCGTTGGCGGTCTTGTCCCAGCCGTTGAAGTCACCGATCACGCTCACGGAGTCGGCGTTCGGCGCCCAGACGGCGAAATAGGTCCCGTCCGGTTGGGTGGACACGTGCGCTCCGAGCTTGTCGAAAAGGTGGCTGTGCGTGCCCTCGTTGAAGAGATGAAGGTCGAAGGGGCTGATCAGCGAGCGCGCGATCACGTGATCACGATGTCGAAACCAGGTCGAGGATCCCGCGCAGCGGGATCCGCACCCAGTCAGGGCGCAGGTTCAGCTCGTAGCGGAGCTCGTACAGGGCCTTCTCCAGGAGCATCGTGGTCAATTGCAGCTCTACATCGTCCTTGGCCTGGGGAACGAAGGTTGCGGTCCCGGCCGTGGCGAGGTAGCTCTTCAAGAAGGCCGCCGACACGCAGCCGACCCAGAATCGCGCCCACTCCTGCAGCCCAGGCAGCCTTTCCGGAGCAATTTGATCTGATCGTAACGCGACGTGGCCCGCGTACGAGAAGGAGCGCAGCATGCCCGCCACGTCGCGAAGGGCGAGGCGCTTGAGCCGGCGCTCGTAAAGAGTGCGCGTCGGCTCGCCTTCGAAATCGATGATCACGAAGTCGTGGCCGGTATAGAGCACCTGGCCGAGGTGATAGTCGCCATGAACCCGGATCCTGGTCGTGGTCAGCCTTCGCGCCAGGAATGCGCGGAAGATGGTCGCGATGCGCGCCTCCAGCTCGAGCACCTGCCGGCCCTCTCCACGCGCTTCCGGCGACAGCTTGCTCATCTGAGAGCGCAGCAGGTCGGTCGTCCGCATGGACAGGCCGCTCAGCGACTGGTAGATAGAACGTTGGTCCTGCTGCGAGATCCGTTCGGGGGCAAATGCCGGGTCGGTCGGGTCGGACGCCAGCGCGGCATGCAGCTCGGCGGTGCGCCGTCCGAGGATCCGCGCGGAGTCCAGGTATCCCCCGATCGTCCTGGTCGCGATTTGCGGCAGGTCGCCGGCGGCGGCTTCGACGAGGCTGCGCGGCAGGGCGGCGGGCTTCGTTCCGACCAGGTCGGGGGAGTTGTAGAAGTGGGCAAGCGTGTTCAGCGTGTACTGCCAGGCGTCCCCCTGGTTGGGAACGTAGCCCTGGATGATCGCGACCGTGACAGGCTCGCCGGTGGGCCGCCGGTATTCGAGGCTGCCGGCCAGTGGCGCGACCTGGGAGAAGCTGGTCTTCTCCGTCAGGAAGCGGCCCACCTCCAGGTCGGGGTTGACGCCTTCCTCCAGCCGCCGGAACACCTTGAGCATCAGGCGTTCGCCGAAGATCATGGAGTTGTTGCTCTGCTCGGCCGCCGAGACCTGCGCCTCGAGCCGAACGGTCTCGGCCCCCCGCAGCCGGGCGAACGCCTTGGTTGTCGAGCCGACCAGGACGCCGGTGTTCCCGGTCGCGCGCCGGCGGCGGGCGATGGCGCCGAGCAGCGCCTCGGCGAAGTTGGGCGGACCGAGAGCGTCGTAGAGCAGACCGCGCGCGCCGTCGTCGTGGCTCGCGATCCAGGCCACGACCGAGTTGGGCCAGCGCTCCAGGATGTGCTGGGCCTCGGCGGCGCTGGCGTAGGCCAGCGGGAGCATGTACATCTCCGGATCGCCTTCCCGGTACCCGATCTGGACCGTTGTGAGATAGGCGATGCCGCCCGCGCCCGGGATGGCGACCACGTCGGTGATCGTCGCCGACCTCAACCTCCGCGCCTTGCCGGCGAACCACCTCCGCTGGCGGATGTAACCGATCAGCACGCTCTCCAATTTTTCTTTCGACGCTCCGACCAGCGCTGTCTCCCAGCCACCGACGACCGGGACCTCGGGCACGGTGGCCTGGGCCGGCTGCGCTCCGTCGCTCTGCAGCTGAGGCGTCGAACGGGGTTGCATCGAGAACCAGTAGAAGGCGTGCGGGCCGAGAGTCAAGAAGTAAGGGGCGTCGCCGATCACCGGCATCTCGTTGCCGCTGAAGAGCTCGACCGGCACCATGCCCTTCCACCTGCTCAGGTCGAGCTCGACCGCTTGCAGGAACCGTGACAGGTTGGCGACGCACAGGATCTGCTCCGACTGGTAAGCGCGGACGTAGGCGAGCACCTTGCGGTTTTCCGGACGAAGCAGCTCCAGCGTGCCCCGGCCGAAGGCGCGGTGGCCCTTGCGGAGCGCGATGAGGCGCTTCATCCAGGAGAGCGTCGAGTGCGGGTTGCCCTGCTGGGCCTCGACGTTGACGGTCTCGTAGTGGTATTCCGGGTCGGTGATGACTGGGAGGTAGAGGCGCTGTCGGTTGGCGCGTGAGAACCCGGCATTGCGGTCGGCGCTCCACTGCATCGGAGTGCGCACTCCGTTGCGGTCGCCGAGGAAGATGTTGTCGCCCATGCCGATCTCGTCTCCGTAGTAGAGGACGGGCGTTCCGGGCAGCGAGAAGAGCAGCCCGTTCATCAGCTCGATGCGGCGCCGGTCGTTGCCGAGGAGCGGCGCCAGCCGGCGGCGGATCCCCAGATTGATCCGGGCCATGCGGTCCTGCGTATACGCGCGGTACATGTAGTCGCGCTCCTCGTCGGTGACCATCTCGAGGGTCAGCTCGTCGTGGTTGCGAAGGAAGAGCGCCCATTGCGCGCTGTCGGGGATGGCGGGGGTCTGCGCCAGGATGTCGACGATCGGGAAGCGGTCCTCCATGCGGATCGACATGAACAGGCGCGGCATCAGCGGGAAGTGGAAGGACATGTTGCATTCGTCGCCCTGACCGAAATAAGCGACCGAGTCCTCCGGCCACTGGTTGGCCTCGGCGAGGAGCATGCGGTTGGGGTAGTTGCTGTCGACGTGCTGGCGCATCTCGCGCAGGAACTTGTGGGTCTCTGGCAGGTTCTCGCAGTTGGTCCCTTCGCGCTCGAACAGGTATGGGATCGCGTCGAGCCGCACACCGTCGATCCCGAGGTCGAGCCAGAAGTCGAGAGCTTTGAGCACGGCCTCCTTGACCTTGGGGTTCTCGAAGTTCAGGTCGGGCTGGTGCGAGTAGAACCGATGCCAGTAGTACGCGCCCGCCACGTGGTCCCAGGTCCAGTTCGAGACCTCGAAGTCTTTGAAGATGATGCGGGCGTCCTGGTATTTCTGGTTGGTTTCGCTCCAGACATAAAAGTCGCGCGCCGCGCTTCCCGGCCGCGAGTGGCGCGCGCGCTGGAACCACGGATGCTGGTCCGAGGTGTGGTTGCAGACGAGCTCGTTGATCACCCTGATCCCGCGCCGGTGGGCTTCCCTGACGAACGCGCTGACGTCGCCAAGCGTCCCGAACATCGGGTTGACGCTGTCGTAGTCGGCGATGTCGTAACCGTCGTCACGAAGAGGCGACGGGTAGAACGGAAGCAGCCAGACCGCATTGATGCCGAGGTCCTGCAGGTAAGGCAGCTTCTCGAGCAGGCCCCGGAAGTCCCCGCTGCCGTCCCCGTTGCTGTCGCTGAACGCGCGGACGTGCACCTCGTAGATGAGGGCGTCCTTGTACCAGAGCGGGTCGTCCTCGAGGCGGAGGCTTTCGACTTTTCGGCGATTGATGGGCGACTGGATCACAAGAAGTACTCGAAGTCGTGCTCGCGGCGGACGGGGCGGCGGAACCGGAAGATCTGCGCCGGCATGGCGTGCGGGTTGATCTCGACGTAGTTGCGCGGCCCGTTCCACAGGTAGCGCGCGCCGCTCAGCAGCTCATGCGCCTGGTAGGGGCGCCCGCTCTCAATGCCGAAGTCCCCAAGCGGCAGCGTCACCATTCCGTTCTGGGTGTGGTGCGGGTCGACGTTGACCACGGTGAGCAGCACGTCGGCGTGGTCGGACGTGCTCTTCGTGTAAGCGAGCAGGCGGTCGTTCTCGGTCGGGTGAAAGCGCAGGCCGCGGTCGGTCTGCAGCGCGGGGTTCTCTCGCCGGATCTCGTTGACCAGGGTGATCAGCTCTCTCAGGTTGTCCGGGTGGCCCCTGTCCCAGGCCCTCAGCTGGTACTTCTCGGAGTCCAGGTATTCCTCCGAGCCCTGATCGCGCGCACGGCTCTCACACAGCTCGAAGGCGGGGCCGTAGATGCCGTAGCTGGCGCCCAGCGTGGCCGCCAGCACGAGCCTGGCCATGAAAGCCGAGCGGCCCCCGGTCTGCAGGTACTCGGTGAGGATGTCCGGGGTGTTGGGCCACAGGTTCGGTCGGAAGAATTCGCGGATGGGCGGCTGGGCGAGCTCCATGAAGTACTGGTACAGCTCCGGCGCGGTGTTGCGCCAGGCGAAGTACGTGTAGGACTGGCTGAAGCCGAGCTTGGCCAGGCGGAACATCACCTTGGGCCGCGTGAAAGCCTCCGCCAGGAGGATCACCTCGGGGTGTTCGCGCTTCACCTCCCCGATCAGCCACTCCCAGAACGCGAACGGCTTGGTATGCGGGTTGTCGACCCGGAATACGCGAACGCCCTGCTCGATCCAGAACACGACGATCGACAGCAGCTCAGCCCAAAGCTCGCGCCACTGCTCCGTCTCGAAATTGAACGGAAAGATGTCCTCGTACTTCTTGGGCGGGTTCTCCGCGTACTGGATCGAGCCGTCGGGCCGGTGCCTGAACCACTCCGGGTGCTCACGCGTGTACGGATGGTCCGGTGAGCACTGGAAAGCGATGTCGAGCGCCACGTCGAGGCCGTGCTCGGCGGCGACGCGCACCAGCCGCCGGAAGTCGTCCAGCGTGCCAAGGTCCTGGTTCACAGACTTGTGGCCGCCCTGCTCCGAGCCGATCGCCCAGGGGCTGCCGGGATCGCCGGGCGTGCCTTTCCTGTTGTTGGCCCCTTTGCGCTGAGTGCGCCCGATCGGGTGGATGGGGGGGAGGTACAGGACGTCGAACCCCATCCCAGAGATCTCCGGCAGGAGACTCTCCACGTCGCTGAAGGTCCCATTGGTGCCGGGTTCGCCGGTCGACCGCGGGAAGAGCTCGTACCACGCGCTGAACCGCGCCTTCACCGGCTCCACCTCCACCGCAAGCTCGCGCGGGTGGCGAACCGCGCCGCTCCTGTCGGCGTACCGTCCCATCAGCTCGCCGAGGCCCGCGTCGAGGGCGGCTGCCGTGGCGCCCCGGGCCTTGCGCAGCGATCCTGCATGCG
>JBAUTF010000398.1:0-2012 GCA_049582065.1 Candidatus Dormiibacterota bacterium
CTGTAACAAGAGACCAGGAAGAGAGCCCCGGAGCAATCCGGGGCTCTTTTTATTTGGCCCGGGCGAGGCCTTCAGGCCGGATTCATTCCGGCCGTCACCAGACGTTCACCATCCAGGCGCCTGCCAAATCGCGGCGGCTAGAGGAGGTGGCCCGCGGAGGAGGACGCTGTCCTCCTCCGCGAAAAAGTGCGCCCGCACTCTGTAACCAGAGACCAGATCGAGCCCCGGAGCAATCCGGGGCTCGTCTTAATTTGGCCCGGTCGAGGCCCTCGGACCGTGGGCTGTTGCGGACATTGTTCCGGGTCCAGGGGCACCGTGAACCAGTGCCCAGCCACAAGAGCTCAAACCCGCATGCGCCGGCGGGCGAACGCGCCAAGGGGAGGGCCTGAGGTGAGCGAAGTCGCGGCGGTCATCGCCAGGTGGCAGACCCGGGTGGGGTTCGTGCGTTGGCCGTTGCTGGTCCTCGGCCTCGCGCGTTCTCGATAGAAATGGCGAGCAAAGCAAGAGCCGGCTCGGAGAAGCGCCCGCCCAAGACGAAGGCGGCGGCCAGCCTTGTGATCATGAGCTCCAAGTCGGGTTCGATGACACCGGAGGTCGAAGCCAAGATCCGAAAGGCGTTCGAAAAGAGCCTGATCGTCGAGTTCGATCCGAAGATGGACCTGGAGAAGCTCGTTACGCCGACGGCGACGATCGTCGTCGCGGGCGGGGACGGAACTATCGGTTGGGTGGTGCGGAGGCTGGCCGAAACCAAGCACCCGGTCGGGATCCTGTCCATGGGCACCTTCAACAACTTCGCCAAATCGCTGCATCTACCGCCAACCATCGACGCTGCGATCCGCGTCATCAAGCAGGGGCGGCCGCATCCGATCACCCTGGGCCGGCTGAACGGCAAGATATTCCTGGAAGCGGCCGCGATCGGCCTCTTCGGCGAGACGATCGCCGCGGGCGAATCGGCGAAGGACCACGCGTTCGGCGACTTTGCCGATGATTTGAAACACCTCGCCGAGGCCAGGCCGTTCACGTACGAGCTGACAGGCGACATCAGGGGCAGCGGCACCGCGATGTCCCTGGTCTTCACCAACACCACCTCCATCGGCACGCAGATGCCGGTCAGCGACAAGACCCCGATCGAGCCGTACCTGGAACTCTCTGTACATGCGGGCGCGACGCGCCGCGACATCGCCAAACGGATGCTGGCCCGAGCTGTCCTGTCCAAGCACCGCGAGCACGGCCTCGGACAGGTGTTCAAGTTCCGCAAGCTGCTGGTGGTCACCAAGCCGAAGGTCCGGATCTACGCGGACAACGCGTATCTGGGCAGAACACCGGCCACCATCACCGCCGAGCTGAGCGCCCTTCAGGTGATCCTGCGGAAGTGAACGCCGACCCGAAACGGGCGGCCAAGCGACGTGATCGGCGGCGTGCTTCTCGCACTTGGGTGGTCGGCCTTCGTGCTTTGGCTACCTGGGCGCTGGCTGCCGTCGCCCAGCTGGAGATGGTTCCGGAGTCTGGCGAACCCTACCTGATCGGTCTTCTCCCGACGAGCCAGCCGACCAGCGTGCCAATGCCGATTCCGATCGCGGCCCCGGCTGCAGCATCGCTCGGATAGTGGACGCCGAGATGAACTCGTGACACGCCCACGCCGGCGGCGAGGCCGAAGGCGATCGGGGCAGCCTTCGGGTAGTAAATCGAGAGGGCGGTGGCCGCCGCGAACGACGATGCCGAGTGGCCGGACGGAAAGGAGTGGTCGAGCGGGCGCACGCCGACCACCCGAGCTCCACGATCCACCGCAGGGCGCGCCCGCCGGAAGACCGGCTTGACCCCTTTCTGCACGACGTACGTGGCAGTCACGGATGCGAGAGCCGTGGCCAGGCCGGCCCGTCGCCCCTTGCGGCCCCCAAGCATCGCGATCGCGGCCCCGGCCGCGACCCAACCGAGACCCTCCCCGAGGTTCGACAACGTGCTGACATAACGGTCGCTTACCGCCGAGTGGGGAAGCCCGTTGATCGCCTCGA
>JBAUTF010000399.1:0-6834 GCA_049582065.1 Candidatus Dormiibacterota bacterium
GCTTCGTTTACCCTGAAGGTCGTGGGCAGCCTGGATAATGACCTGATCGGGACGTGGCGCCTGCTTTCGCGCATCGATCGGGATGCGTCGGGCAAACCCGTCGACGAGCCCACTCTGGGCTCTGACCCTCTGGCGCTGCTCTTCTTCGACGGTGCGGGAAACTTCGCGGCTCAATTCATGAAGCGCGACCGCAGCGTGGCGGTCGCCGCGCCGGTGTTCACGGGGCGGAACAACACCACTGCAATCGGGGGCTACGACGCCTACTTCGGCACGTATGAGGTGGACGAGACGAGCGGCGACGTGCATACGCGCCTGGTCGGCGCGCTCTCCCCGGGCCACGTGGGGGCGACCATGATGCGGAATATGAAGGTAGAGGGGGGCAAGCTGATCATCCGGCTCACCACGACAACAGCCGACGACACACTCGTGCATCGAACGCTCACCTGGGAGCGGGCGGGCTAACTCACCATCCGCCCAATTCGAGTTTCGGCGAAGAGCGGAGAGGCAGAGATTTCAATCCTCGAGGCATTCGCGATTGCGTGACGGCTACGAAAAACTACTACACGACTGCTACAGATGACAGCGTTGCTGTCAGATTGAGTTAGATATTGGTTGGGCGGTCTGAGATCGGATTTTGGTCGGGGGGACGGGACACTGATATGGAAGGACTTGTCAAGTCCTTTGTTCCGTGCGAATGATGGATGGGCTGCTGGCTCGAGACGCAGCCGAGGGCAGGGACAGACGACGGTAATCACCCTGATATCCGCGGGTCAGCCAAGCCGTTGCCGCAAAGCAGTGAGACGTCGTCGCCGAGCCGCCTCCGACTATTTGTCGCGAGTTGGCTATCGCATAGTGTCCTCGAGGATTCTCGGCGAGAACTGCCGACCTCGACCGCGACGCGAGCCAGCTGTGAATCAAGCCGCGTTGGCCTCCATGCGCTGGCCGATTGCCCAGACAAATCCGGCGAGCTCGCGAGCAACTGCAGTCACCGCCTTAGGTCGGCCAATACGGCGATCGAGGTGGCGATAGCGGCGATGAAGCCGGGTCTGGGCTTTGAGGGAGAGGTTGACGAGGTCTGGCGGAACGCCCTGCAATCGGCGCTTGAGTTCGCCCTCGAGGCTAGGGGCGAAGCGAGCGTTGTGAGCGGCTTGCACCAGGATGTGCCGGAGGTAGCGGTTGCCGGCGCGGGTGATTCCGCCTTGGTGCCGCGACTGGCCGGTCGAATGCTCGCTGACGGTGAGCCCAGTGAAGGACATGAAGCGTGGCGCATCCGCAAAGCGGCGGAAGTCGCCGACTTCGGCCACGATGGTGACCGCGGAAAGAAATGCGATTCCGCGCAGAGCCTGAAGGGCAAGGATGAGGCCGAGGCGTGGGCTCTGCTCTGCGGCGCGCTCAAGGTCTGCCTCTAGTCGTCGAATACGCTCGCGAGCGGAGTGCACCGCCACCTGATAGTCATCGAGCACGAGCTGGCTGGTCGGACGCTCGAGCTGCAATGTGTCAAGCCAGCTGTTGTAGCGTGCTGACCAAGCCTTGATCCCTGGCGGGGCCTGGATCGATTGTCGGAGCAAGAATTTGCTCAGTCTGTGCTGGGCCCGGCGAAGATCATCCTTGGCGTCAAACCGGATCCGCACCAGGTCGCGCAGAGCTTCGTCCTCCGGACCCGGAACCCAGACCGGCGTGAGGTCTCCCGAGCGAAGCAATCTAGCCAACGTAATCGCGTCTCGGTTGTCGGTCTTGACCCGGTCGCCTGCGCGTCGCGGTATGAGTGCGGGCGCAACCACGACGCATTCGGCGCCCAGCTCGACCAGCTGGCGGTGGAGGCCGTAGCCGGTGGGACCTGCTTCGTATGCCGTGACCAGCTTGCCTCCACGCTTCAACTGACTAACAAGCTTGCGCACGGCACCTGGGTCATTGGCCATGGTGCCAAAGATGACCGGCTGTGCGCCGTCATCCGCAACGGCAACCGTGATCGTCGCCTTGTGCACGTCCATGCCGACATATCTCGTTGTAACTTCTTTCATTGGGACCGGCCTCCTGCATGTGGCTCTACGCGGACTCGCGCCAGCCAGCGCCCGCGCAACCCACGGTATTGCACGAGCTGCCGGTCCTTCCATGCTGACTATTTGAACCGCCGACCTGAACTCGCTGGCGGTGTCTTGCGACTTCTGAAAGGCCATCGAATCGCGTTGTAGTTGCGCGATGCGCAACATTGGGTGACTCGGCTGCGCATCTCGCGGTCAACTCCGCTCATTCAGGAATCGGATAGTTAGCCCGTCTGGCGCCTCAGATGTCTCGTGCTCGAAGGGATCCCCTGGGAATGACGACCCGCGCTTATGGTTACTCAGAAAGCGCAAAGCTCGACCGAGCAAGATATCCGGAACGGGCTTGCCGAGCCGATCTCAGCTTCGATTGAAACGGGCGCCTTGGACAATGAGTGCCTTCAGGGCGGACGCGTTGATGGCGTCACCCTCGTGGAAATCGATGGCACGAACCGTCTTGCTGTCCAGACGCGTGTTGAAGAGCCCTTTCGGATCCTTCAGCTGGGCCCCTTTTGGAAACGTCAGCCTCACGGCGTTCTTTAGGACCTCGCCTATGCAGACGATGCCGTCGTAGGACCAGACGGGCACCCCCTCGGGGCGGGAGGGCTTCTTCCACTTCACCTCTTCGATTACGCCGGGGTCGGCGCCCCTGATCAGAGCCCGCAGTTGGCCCAGCCTCTCACCCCTCCAGCCGCTGGTCTTCCCGACGATGGCATCGATCTGTTGGGACGCGGATGCGTCGTTCATACCGATGCTTTGCTGCGGCGGCTCAGCACCCAGCGGACCGAAGGGCTCAGTTCCTTGTCCTTTCGATGCGTGCAGCCAAGCCAACAACACGGCCGCCGCTTTCCTTCCAGCAGTTCGGATCGCAATCGCTGGATATGTTGGCTCCTCGTTTCTGCTTTCTTCGGCCAGAGCACCCAGCAGATCCATTCATTGCGGGCAAGAGGGGTGAGGTTTTCCCACGCCGCCAGAGCCTTTGGGCTGGCAATCAAGACGCGTCTCAAGTCCATCGGGACGGTATGGACCACGCCGCCAGAGACCACCCTGGAACTCATCGATCGCCCATCGTAGCTCCGATTCGGACGAAGGCAGTCCTTGGGGTCGGCGCGGCGCCGATCCTTCGCCTCATCAGCGGCTTCGTCGGCAATGATGCCGGCCAGCGAGCTGTGATCGCCTGCCATGATCCTGGCCGACTCCCGCTCACACTTGAGCGCCGACCTCACGGTGCGGCCGCTGATTGGCGGACGTTCTTCGACGCTTCGTACTGGGACCTCGCTTCACCGGTCCAGCCAGGGCTTGGCGATCCCTACCAGGACGGGGCCATGACGTTAGTAGGGACAAACCACGCCAGATTCGACTATCAGGGCAACGGCAGACCAGCGAGCGTCAAGTGGCCTGCCAGGAGAAGTCCAAGCGGCTACGTAGGTCACTCCATGAATTCCACGTCCGCCACGCTTTGAACGATTAGCGCTACGAGGCAGACGGCTGCTCAAGTGGCTCGCAACCGCGGGCCAATGGAGTCAATCCGGCACTCCCGGGCCCGGGCGGCCGCCGCTGCGTGGTTCAGTTTGTCGTCAAGGCCGCGATACGAGAGGTCGAGGTCCAGTCGTCTCCAACACGCAGCCGAAGCTTCCCCGCTGAATCCAGCCGCACTCGCGTCACCAACATAATCGGGCCGTCCGAGCTCTAGTAACCAAGCCCGTGGGCAGGCATTTCAGACTAATGCCTCTTCGCTCACGTTCTAAGGTTGCTTTTGAGAAGCGCCCCCATTACGGCTCCTCCAGTGTCCTCCTGTACTCAATCGCCGAGCTCGTCATGTCCTTTCGTGTCCTCCTTTATCCCCTGGGTTCCGCGAATGCGTGACACGGTTGTGACCTCCGCGGGGCTCGGAGGCCCTCTCAATCCCCGGAATAGCCTAGCCTTGGCTTCTACGCGGAGGGCCGCGGTGGACTCGAACCCCGCCAGTAAGCCGAGGGCAGCCACCTTGGGATTTCTGAACCGAGTGCCTCACGGTCCTGCCCTGTGCGTCGGTCGAGTTAGGACGTCGCGTAGCCACCAATTGCAGCGCACTGATCTCACGCTGCACCACGACAGCCGCCGTTACACCGCCTCGGTTTCGATGCTGCGCAGGAAATTGTGACCCCGCTGTGATCCGCCGACTCCAAACACCCTCATGAATCGCCGATTTTCAGCTTTGACGTCTGCGCTATTCTTATACCTACGGTAGGTATAAGAGTGGAGCCGGCATGACCAGAACGTCGGACCCGGTCGAATACGCGCGCCGGAAGGACGCGTTCCTCGACGCCGCTCAGCATCTGATCCAGACGAAGGGCTACGAGCAGCTCGCGATCGACGAGGTCCTGCGCGAGGTTGGCGTCACGAAGGGCGCTTTCTACTACTACTTCGACTCCAAGGCGGCCCTGCTCGAAGGTGTCATCGAGCGCATGGGCGATGGGGCGCTTGCCCGGGCACGGCCGGTGCTCGCCGATCCGAGTAAGACCGCCCTCGAGAAGTTCGAGGCGTTCCTCGGTGGGGTTGCCGCCTATGAGGTCGACCGGCGCGACCTCATCCTCGGGTTCCTGCAGTCCTGGGTCTCGGACGACAACGCGGCGCTTCGGGAGAAGCTGCGGCGCGGCCTCGTGCCGCGCCTCCGGCCCGTGCTGGAGCAGATCGTTCGCCAGGGGATCGACGAGGGGTCCTTTGCGGTGCCCTCGCCGGAGGACACGGCCCGCGTCCTCGTGAGCCTCTGGCAAGGCATGGGCGACGACACCGCGGACCTCATGCTCGCCCTCCTCTCGGGGACGCTGCCCTACGAGAGCTTCGAGCGCCGGTTCAACGCGTACGTCGAGGCACTCGAACGGATCCTCGGTGCCCGCCCTGGCTCACTCAGGTTCCCCGATCTCCGGGTGCTCCACCAATGGCAGCGCTGGGCCGAAACCAACAGGCCGGAAACCAACGGAAAGGGGGATCACGCATGACCGCCATTATTGAAACCGAGCGGCTCACGAAGTCCTACGGCGAGCACCGCGGGATCATTGAGGTCGACCTCGAGGTCCACGAGGGCGAAGCGTTCGGCTTCGGCCCCAACGGGGCCGGCAAGACGACTACGATCCGGACGCTCCTCGACCAACTCCACCCGCCGAGCGGGCGGGCACGGGTCTTCGGCCTCGACACGACCGCTGACCCGGTCGCCATCCACGACTGCATCGGCTACCTGCCCGGCGAGTTCGTCCTCTTCGACGGGCTTTGGCTCGGTGACGCTGGTCCAAGAAGCCACGGCCCGCTTCTGGTTTGGAAATGAAGCTCACCTCAAGGAGGCAGTGATGACAACGGAGAAGATCTCCTTTACCAAAGAAAAAGAAACGATGCTCATGACCTTGAGCAGTCGAGCTCTCCAGAGCCAATGGGAGCATCCCATCTTGCGTGATCCCTGGGCGGAAGACGCGATGCGGCATATCGATTACGACATGAGCAAGACCCTCAAGGGAGTGAGCTCTTGGGGCATGTGGAAGGAGATCGGATGCACCATCGTCGCTACGCGCGCCGCGACCTTTGATCTGCTCACGACACGGTATCTGGCCGATCACCCGGATGCGACCGTGCTGCACCTGGGCTGCGGCATGGACAGCCGCGTGTTCCGGATCGATCCGCCTGCCAGTGTCCAGTGGTTCGACGTGGATTACCCCGATGTGATCGCCCTGCGCCGCCAGCTCTTCCCCGAACGGGACGGCGCCTATCACCTGCTTGGTGCGCCGCTCTCGGATTTGCGCTGGTTGGAGGAGGTGCCACGGGACCGGCCTGGCCTCATTATCGCCGAGGGGGTGCTGCACTACCTGAGCGAAACGGAAGTGAAAGCACTCCTCAATGCGGTGGTCGCTCACTTCACCAGCGGTCAGCTGATCTTCGATATCTGCAATCCGTTTATTGTGAAACGAACGGGCTCGAACGTCGGGGGCACGGGTGCCACCTACAAGTGGGGCCTGGATGATCCCCAGGATATCAAGCTGCTTGAGCCAAAGCTGGAACTGATCAAGGAATTCAGACCAAGCGAACTGGTCGCGTTTTCCCGATTCCCGTTCTGGTGGCGGGTTCTTTACCACGTCCAAGAGGTCAACCGCACGCTGCGGAGGATGGAACGCACCATCGTGTACCGATTTGAGAACGCAAGCTCGCAATCCCGATCCTGAGCCGGGTGAAATCGAAAAACGTCCGGCAGGGGAAACATCCAATCACTAACCGCCGAGAAGTGGGAGATCAGGTTTTCTGCGGCGTACACCGAAGGGTCTTGGCTTGTGCACCACGGGTACGGCGACGGAGATCCGCCCGGTTCAGCCTTGCTGTGGTGGCTCGCGTAGAGCCTCCAACATTTGAGCTGCCGTATCGCTCAGGTCTCGGTGCTCAACGCTGACCGACACGCGAGGATTCACACCCGCCAGCGCTGGAAGGAGGTGATTCAGGGCCTGCTCGGCCGTTGCTTTGAATTTCCTCCGTCGCGTGGTCTCTTTGATCCAGACTGGCCCGTCGCGGTAATAGCGCTCCACCCCATTACCCACGCGGAGCGTGACTAGGTAACTGTCGTTTGTGAGCCTCATTTCTTTGGCTATGCCTCCAATTCTTCAGGTCTTTCACTCGCCGGCTATATGCGCCACCGTCCCGTGCAGGACCACTCCTTCGCCGCTAGTGAACGTGCGGTTAGCCCTCAGGTTAGGGTTTCGATTTAGACGACTGACTTACCGTCCTGGCCCGTACGACCTCATGATTGAAGCCCTCTGAGCACCGGTCAGTTCTATGG
>JBAUTF010000400.1:0-17813 GCA_049582065.1 Candidatus Dormiibacterota bacterium
GAACCAGTTCGACCAGTACAACAACTCCGTCGCGGGTTACATCTGGGTCAACTACGACAACCAGGGCAACGAGGTCAAGATCGGCGCGATGACACCGGCCCAGACCCAGACCATCGCGAACGCAGGCGGCATCTAGAGTCCCAATTCGCAGCAGGGAAAGCCGAACGCCGTGAGTCTTTACGAAGCGGCGTTCGGCTTCGGCCTGGTCAGCATGTCGGTGATCGCGCTCGCGGCGGTCGGATTCACGATGCAGTTCGGGATCACCAACATGATCAATCTCGCCTACGGCGAGGTAATGATCTCCTCCGCCTACGTCGCCTACTACGTCAACCGGGCGGGCGTCTCGATCTGGATCGCGATGATCGCCGGGGCGCTCTTCGGGTCCGTCTTCTCCTTTCTCCTGAACCGGGTCGTGTACTCGCCGTTCATGCGCAAGGGCACCGCGCACCTCGGGATGGTCATCGTCTCGCTGGCGATCTCGCTCATGATCGCCAACCTCCTGCTCCCCATCGTCGGCTACTACAACGTCTCCTATCACCAGAACACCGGCGGCCTCATCCGGGCCGGTGGAATCGCGTTGACGATCGACCAGATCCTGATCATCGTGATTGCGATCGTGGTGATGCTCGCGATCCACGGCCTCCTGCGCTACACGCGGCTGGGCAAAGCGATGAGGGCTACCTCGGCCAACCCGACGCTGGCCCGCAACTGCGGCATCCCGACCCAGCGCGTGGTCGACGCGGTCTGGTTGATCACAGGCGCGCTGTGCGGGCTGGCAGGCGTGGTGGCGGCGTTGAACTCCGACTCGTTCGCCATCTCCAGCGGCGCCGGGTTCCTGATCACGGCCCTCGCCGCTGCCGTGTTGGGCGGAGCCGGGCAGCCCTACGGCGCGATGATCGGGGCGGTGATCATCGGCATGGTGACCGAGCTCAGCGCCACCGCGTGGTCTCCCGAGTACAAAGAGGTCGTTGCTTTCGGCATCCTCGTCATCGTCATGGTTCTCCGCCCTCAAGGGCTCCTGGCCAAGCGCGGGGCGATGGCCGCAGCCGGATGAACACGTACTACGCGGCGAATCTGCTCGTCTACGCGGGGGTTGACATCATCGCGTGCATCGCCCTCAACTTGCAGTTCGGCGTTTCCGGAATCGTCAACTTCAGCTTCATCGTCTTCCAGGCGGCGGGCGCATACACGGCAGCCGTCCTCTCGATGCCTTCGGACACGACCACGGGTTTCGACTTCCAGGTGTACGTCGGCGGCTTCAACCTCCCGTTTCCACTGCCATGGATCGGCGGCGCCATCGCGGGTGGACTCCTGTCCATCCCCGTCGGATTCGTGGTGCTGAGGAAGCTGCGAAGCGATTACCAGGCCATCGCGCTCCTGGTGAGCTCGATCATCGCCAACACCGTCATCACGAACGCGCGCGGATTTCTCAACGGCGCAGCGGGCCTCGCGCTGGTGCCGCAGCCGCTCCAGGACCAGATCAACCCGCTGACCGACTCCTACCAGTACTTCTACATCGGGCTGACCGCGGTTTGCGTGGTCCTCGTCTGGGTCGTGGCGTCGAGGATCGTCAACTCGCCTTTCGGACGCACCCTTCGCGCCATGCGTGACCATGAGGTGGCGGCCAGCGCCCTGGGCAAGAACCCCGTCCAGCTCAAGATGACCATCTTCATCGTCGGCGGGGTGATCGCAGGGCTCTCCGGCGCGATCCTGGTGGGCTTCATCACCCTGTGGGCGCCGTCGGTATGGCTTTACCCCGAGACGATCATCCTGTTCGCCGCCGTCATCGTGGGCGGGCGCGGCAACAACCTGGGCGCGGTGCTCGGTGCGCTGCTCGTCCCGGTGGGCTTCGAAGAGGTGACCCGCTTCATCCCCAACCAGTTCCAGCTCGGGCCGGTCGCGGTCACGCCCCAGGTCGGGCTCGTTCCCGCGCTCCAGTGGGTCGCGATCGGGCTCCTGATCATCGGCTTCTTGTGGTTTCGGCCCCAGGGCGTGCGGCCCGAGCCCCGACGCGTCTTCGAAGGGAGCCCGGACGCCGAGGAGGTCGATCGTGTCCGCACGGCCTGACGAGGCGATGCTCGTGGCTCGTGACGTGCACCGCCACTTCGAAGGGATGCGCGCCGTGGACGGCGTGTCGATCGACGTGCCGAAAGGAGAGATCACCGGCCTGATCGGCCCCAACGGCGCCGGCAAATCGACGTTCCTGGCGGTGCTCGCCGGCACCTTGCCCGCGAGCGCCGGCACCATCACGTTCGAAGGCCAGGACATCACGCGGCTTCCCACCTACCACCGAGCGCGGCGCGGCCTGGTGCGCACGTTCCAGCTGCCTTCGGAGTTCGCTCAGCTGACCGTGCTCGAGAACCTGCTGGTGGCCGCCCCCGACAATCGCGGCGACTCACTCCTCGGGGCGCTTCTGGGCAAGCGTTACTGGGGGGATGACGAGCTCAGGCTGGTCGAACAGGCGCGCTCGCTGCTCAAGCGGTTCGGGATGACGGCCAAGGAATCCGACTACGCCGGCACCATGAGCGGCGGCCAGAAACGGCTGATCGAGATCATGCGCGCGCTCATGCTTCGGCCTCGCTGCCTCCTCCTCGATGAGCCCATGTCGGGGGTGCACCCGAGGATCGTCGACGAGATCAAGTACTACCTCCAGTCCCTTCGCGCGGACGGCCTGACGATCCTCATGGTCGAGCACGAGCTGCACCTCGTCGAGCAGCTCTGCGACTCGGTGGTCGTCATGGCCCAGGGCAAGGTCATCGGCAGCGGGACCATGGCGACCCTCAGGCGGCAGCAGGAGATTGTTGACGCTTACCTCGTCGGATAAAGAAGAGGCGGTGAGGGATCGGCCGGCTCCCAGCCTTCGGGCAGAGGGGGTCACGGCCGGTTATGGCGGCGTGCCCGTGATCCGCGACGTGTCGCTTTCGGTCGGGCCCGGCGAGATCGTGGCCGTGATCGGGCCCAACGGGGCCGGGAAGAGCACGCTGCTGAAGAGCCTGGTCGGCATCCTGCGAGTGACCGGCGGCCGGATCCTGCTCGGGACGGACGATGTGACCAATCACCCGCCGGAGGACCTCGCCCGCCGGGGCGTCGGCTACGTGCCGCAGGTGAACGACATCTTCGAGCCGCTCACCGTGCTCGAGAACCTGGAGATGGGCGGTTATCTGCTGCAGCCGAAACGGGTGCGGGCTCGGGTGGACGAGGTCGGCCAGGTCTTCCCGGCTCTGCCGCCGATGCTCAAGCGCCGGGCGGACAAGCTCAGCGGAGGGGAGCGCAAGATGCTTGCCATCGCTCGGGTGCTGATGCTGGACCCCAAGGTCCTCATCCTCGACGAGCCGACGGCGAACCTGTCTCCCAAGCTTGCCGACAGCTTGATGCGCGAGCACGTCAAAAGGCTGGCAGGGCTGGGCAAAGCGGTGTTGTTGGTGGAACAGAGGGCGCGGGCAGCCCTTCAGATCGCCGATTGGACCAGCGTGCTGGTCTCCGGCACCACCCGGTTGGAAGGTCGCCCGGGCGATCTCCTCAAGCGCCAGGACTTTGAGGAGCTGTTTTTGGGTGCGGGGACGGCTGCGACAGCCGTGCCAGAGGACAACGAGGAGGACGCATGAGGTTGTTGATGTTCCGTTCGGGTGGCGGCCGGAAGCTGGGCGCGCTGCGCCCCGGTCACGAGGACGAGGTGATCGAGATTTCCGAGCCCGCCGACATGTTGGCCTTGATCGATGCCGGCGAGGCAGGCCTCGCCAGGGTCCGCGCGGAGGTCTCAAGCGGGAAAGGCAAGACGCACCGGCTGTCCGACGTCGAGCTGCTCGCGCCCCTGGACAACCTTCGCGGCAACGTGATCGCGATGGGCCGCAACTACCAGAAGCACGCGGAGGAGACCGCCGCAATCGAGGGGAAGACCCCCAGCCCGCCGACGATCTTCACGAAGGCGATCACATCGCTGACTGAGCCCTTAGCCGACATCGCGATCGACCCCGCCGTCAGCGACAAGATCGACTGGGAGGTCGAGCTGGCGGTCGTGATCGGCAAGCGCGGCGCGAACATCAAGCAGGCGGATGCGCGCGCGTACGTCTTCGGCTACACGGTCCTCAACGACGTCACGATGCGCGACATCCAGAGCGGCTGGGGCGGCCAGTACTTCAAGGGCAAGAGCCTCGACCGCTCCTGCCCGACCGGCCCGTGGATCGTCACGAGCGACGAGCTGACTGACCCGCAGTCTCTCCGCCTGACACTCAAGGTCAACGGCACGGTGAAGCAGGATGGCAACACCCGCGACATGATCTACCCCGTCGACGCCACCATCGAGTGGGTCTCGAAGGGGATGACCCTCCTCCCAGGGGCGATGATCGCGACCGGAACCCCGGACGGCGTTGGTTTCGCCAGGACCCCGCCGGAGTACCTGCGCCCGGGCGACGTGATGGAGTCCGAGGTCGAAGGGATCGGTGTCCTGCGGAACCGTTTCGTGACCTCGTCCCGCGACTGACATAAGAAAGGAAGCGGCTGCCGCGGAAAGCGGCAGCCGCTTTTATTACCCAGGTCCGGGTGGGTTCCGCTCGGTCTGTTCAAGTGGCACCGGAATGGCCGGTCCCTGGAGCGCGTGAATACCGGCGCCGACCGCCGCCCCACCAGCGGACCGACGATCTAAAGCCAAACGTGCGACCACGTTCCGTGGCCAGCGATGGCCGCGACCGCGGTGGCGCCGAAGCCGACCGCCGGGTTGAAGGCCACGCCGGAGATCGGCCCGACGGCAAACGCGCCCGCAGCGTAGGTGCGGCCAGAGCCGGAGCTCGCCAGGTCCGCCTAGGTCGACCCTGCGATCTGCGCCGCGGCGGCGTCGAGAGTGGCAGCCGGCTGCGCGCCGACCATGACGCGAGAGACGACGTGGTTACGGTCGAGCCAGACGTTGACAGGCAGGCCTAGGTCCACGCTAAACGCACCCGCGATCGCGCCCTGGGGGTCGACGACCGCCTCCATGTTCACGTGGAGCCCGGCCAGGAACTGGCTCATCCGCGCGGTGTCCGTCTCGCGGTAATCGACCGCAAGGACCGTCAATCCGCTCGACCTGTATGTGTTGTCGATCTTCTGCAAGGCCGGTAGCTCGTCCTGGCAAGCCGTGCACCAGGTCGCCCAGAAGGTCAGGAGCACAGGCTTTCCCTTGAACTGGTCGAGCCTGACCTGTTTCCCCCCCAGGTCCCAGGACGTGAAGCCCGGAGCCCTCTTCCCCACCTGCGCCACGCCCGGGTCGACCGACGCGGTTTTCGTCCCGGCGGTGGAGAGCACCACGACCGAGGCGGCGGCCACCGCCACGACGACCACCAGCACCGGGAGCGCGAGCGACCACCTCGGGACCGGATGGGACTGCGTGGTCCGAGGTCCTGAGCGACCGAGCTCGGTCCCTGTCAAACGGGCATCACCGCGGAGATTGCGACGGCGACGAAGATCAGGGCCAGGTAGGCGAGCGAGTAGTGGAAGAGCGCCATCGCGGATGCGCCGTCCTCGGCGCGCGACGCGCGCCAGGCCAGGTATAGGAAGGCGGTGCCGAGGACCAGGCTCGCGGACCCATATGCGACACCCAGCCACACGACGGGGACCATGCTGACGGCGACCATGATCGCCGTGTAGGCGAGGATGGCGCGCCGCGTCCGGGCCGGTCCCGCCACCACCGGCAGCATGGGCACGTTGACCGCGGAGTACTGGCGCCGCAGCAGCAGGGCGAGCGCCCAGAAATGCGGCGGGGTCCAGAAGAAGATGATCGCGAAGAGCGCCCAGGCCAGCGGGCTCAGGGACCCGGTGACCACCGCCCAGCCGACCAGCGGCGGGAAGGCCCCGGCCGCGCCGCCGATGACGATGTTCTGGGTCGACGAGCGCTTCAGCCACATCGTGTAAACGAACACGTAAAACACGCCACCGCCGGCGGCGAGGACGGCGGCCAGGACGTTGCTTGAAACCGCGATCAGCGCGACGCCGGCCAGGGCGACCGCGATCCCGAACCCGAGGCCGTGGGCCGGGGCGATCCTGCCCGCCGGGATGGGCCGCCTTCTAGTCCTCGGCATGATCGCGTCGATGTCGCGATCGAACCAGCAGTTGATCGCGCCGGCGCCGCCGGCCGCCATCGCTCCGCCGGCCAGGCCGCCGAGCAGCGGCCCCGGGGCGGGCCACCCACGGGCGGCCGCGATCATCGCGCCCAACTCGGTGACCACGAGCAGCAGGATGATCTTGGGCTTGAGCAGAGCGGCATAGTCGCCGGCGGCGCGCAGCAGCCGGCCCAAGAGGTCCGGCGCGGGTTGGACGCGGGACTCAACCGCCAATCGTCTGGCTCCTCTCGACGGCCGGCGCCGCAGCTTGCGAGCGCGCGTCCTCCTCCGCCAGCCAGCGGAACAGCAGCCACACGAAGACGAGGGAGTAGGTGATCGCGCCGGGCACCCACATCATGCCGCCGCCGAGCTGCTGGTCGGTCAGCGCCGAGATCCCGCCCGGGCGGCTGGGCAGCAGCGCGTAGGCGTAGAGCGGCGCGGTGGCGAACGATAAGACGGCCGCCAGTCCCCAGGACTGGATCATGGCCGTGAACACATAGGTCGCGCGACCCAGCGAGCTGAGGGGAGAGCGAAACGGGTACTGATCGATCAGCTGGGTCCAGAACGCAATGCCCAGGCCTAAGAACAAGGTGTGCTCCAGGTGGTGCACGAGGTGGTTGCGAAGGGTCAGGTCATACAGGGCGGGGATGTGCCAGAGCCAGAGGTTGCCTGCCGCGAGAAACCAGATGACAGTCGGCCGTGACAGCATCCTGTAGGCCCACCTGACAGGCGCGAAGCGTGGGTCCTTGAAAAGAGGACGGGCGATTCCCCGTCGCAGGCGCCGTGGCAGCGCGCGCCACAGCCTCGTCCAGGGCGACGCCAGCGCGAGCAGCGGGGCTGCGACGACCATCAGCAGGAGGTGCTGGACCATATGGATCCAGAACAGCTGGCGCGCAAGCATCTCGAGCGGACTCTGGAGCGCGACCAGGATTGTGACGAGCGCCGACCAGAACGCGACGTCTCGCCAGGGCTCGGTCCGGCGCCCGATGCCTCCGACGATGTAGAGGACGGCAGCGATCTCCACGCCGACCAGGACAACCGGTTCGAACGGCCAGGACCAGATGAGAGGCACGGTGGGCCTCAGACGAAGTACAGGACGAGGTACGCGAGCAGGCCGACTCCCGCCAGGAACCACAGGAACATCGAGAAGCTGGCAGCAGTGGCTCGCCTGAGCACCATGTCACCGCCGGGCCGAGACTGGGCGATGAGGGTGCCTAACCACAGGAGCGCACCCGCCGTCTGAATCATGAGCACGCCCTTCAGGCCGACGAAGACGCTGGGATAGCCGCCCCCCTGCTGGGGGTCGAATCCCAGGTTGCGGAACTCGTAGACCTGCGCTCCGAGGAACAGCACCCCGGCCGCGAGCGCCAGCCACAGCATGGCGCGGCTCACGGAAGCGCCCCGCATCGCGCCCATGTAGAAAAGCGCGATCAATATGGCCAACACCTCGATCAAAGCGCCGATTGCGCGTGTCGGGTGCGTCGTGCCGGCGGGCAGCCACGAATAATCGTTGTTCATCGAGCGCAGGTAGAAGAAGGCGAAGAAGAAGGCGAAGAAGAAAAAGGCGTCCGCGCCCACGAAGAGCCACATGCCCGTTCGCGTGACTCGCGCGTCGACCGCGGGCTCCCATTCGGCGGGCGTGGTAGTCAACTCTGCGACTCCCAGCGGCTTCTCGGAGATGACGCGCTCGCTCAAGCGGGTGCGGGCTCGGCGCCAGGCTCGATCAACGGCTTCGGGACGCCTTCTCCGTAGTCATAGGGAGGCCGGGTGAAGGTTGGAATCCGCGCGAAGTTGCGGCGCGGCAGCGGAGTCGGAAGCTGCCACTCGATCGAGCGCACGTGCCACGGGTCGGCCACTGCGAGCTTGGGATTGAAGAACCAGCCCCAGATCACGATCCCGGCGAAGAACACCATCGAAGCGAACAGCACGTAGGCCCAGATGGTGACCCAGTCGTTGAGGCCCTGCAGGCTCGGCGCGTAGGTCGACACTCGTCGCGGCATGTCCAGGATCCCGGCCGCGAACAGGGGCGTGAATGCGAGGTTGAAGCTGATGAACATCCACCAGAAGTGGATCTTGCCCAGCCTTGCGCTCAGCATCCTGCCGGTCATCTTCGGGAACCAGTAGTAGATGGCCGCCACGATCGCGAAGATCTCGCCACCGACGATGGTGAAGTGGAAGTGGGCCATGGAAAAGTAGCTGCCGTGCAGAGTGATGTCGCTAGGCACGTCGGAAAGGAAGACGCCGGAGATTCCCCCGATGAGGAAGTTGTAGAGGAAGCCGAGGCAGAAGAGCATCGGCACCGTCATCGAGATCCGCGAGCGCCACAGCGTTCCGAACGCGACGAGGAACACGATGCCGGTCGGGATCGAGATCATTTCGGTCGAGAGCATGTAGAAGGGCCGTAGGGCGGGCGCGATGCCGCTCACGAAGAGGTGGTGCTGCCAGACGAACCAGCTCAGAAGCGTCACGCCGAGCAGGCCCACGACCGCGATCCGGTAGCCCCAAAGCGGCTTGCGCGCGAAATGCGGGATCAGCTCCATCACGATGCCGAACGCGGGCAGGATGAAGATGTAGACCTCGGGGTGGCCGAAGATCCAGAAGAGGTTCTGCCACAGGTAGGGGCTGCCTCCATTCGAGGAGATGAAGAAGCTCGTGTTCATGGTCCGGTCGAGCGCCTGCATGCACAGGGCCGCGGCCAGCACCGGGGCGGCAAAGGTGCCGAGGATGGAGGCCGAGAACACGCCCCACACGAAGATCGGCAGCCGTGTCCAGGTCATACCCGGAGCGCGCAGGCTGATGATCGTGGTCAGCATGTTGACGCCCGAGACCACCAGGGCGATGCCGATCAGAGTGAACCCGACGATGTAGCTGTCGAAGCCCTGGCCGGCCTGCTCTGAAAGTGGCGTGTAACCGGTCCAGCCGGTCTGGAAGCCACCGAAGATCGGCGAAAGAAGCATGACCACGAGCGCGGGAGGCACGAGCCACAGGGAAAGCGCTTCCAACCGGGGGAACGCCATTCGGTTCGTGCCGATCATCAGCGGGACGAAGAAGTTTCCGAAAGGCCCGACGATAGCCGCGCTGGCGACGAACACCATCAGCACGCTGTGCATGCTGACCAGGGTCAGGTACTTGTCGGGAGGGAAGATGGGAGTGTCGGGCGATAGCAGGTTCGTGCGCACGAACATCGCCCCGATGCCTCCGAACAGCATCGCCATCAGCATCGCGATCAGGTACTGGACCCCGATGACCTTGTGGTCGTAGCTCAGGTTCAGGTACCGCCACACGCCTTTGTGCTCGTCGTAAGCCGGCTCAGAGGGCGTGAGCCAACCGAACAGCCGGCCGAGCGGGTAGGTCGCGAAACCGATCCCGACCAGGAACATGATCGTGCCGAGCGTGTAGCCGAGCAGGACGCCTGTGTTCTGAGAGTCGTTGAAACCGAAGCCGTTGCCGATCTGGACGCCGGCCCAGTAACCCACGACCCCGAGCAGGATGCCCGTGAGGACGTTGGTCGGCAGAACCATGCGCCGCTCGCTCGGTTGGAGCATCGTCGCCCCGGTCGTCACTTCACTCATCTCAGCTCCCCTTGACTCGCGGGCTCGGGAAATACTCCGGCGCGTACGGCGGCAACGTGATATCCGACTGAGACGACTGGAGGTCCACCACCCACGTCGCGAAGTCGCCCTGGCTCACCACCTTGCCCTGAGTGTCGAACATGTTCCCGTGCCAGATGCCGCACAGCTCCGCGCAGCGCACCGTGAACGAGCCCGTCTTCGTCGTCGTGACATAGGTGATGTTGTCGACGCCCGGGTTGGCGTCGGCCTTCACGCCGAGCTCGTAGGCCCAGAAGGAGTGGATGATGTCGGTCGACGTCACGTGAAACTCGACGTTGGCGTTAACCGGCAGGACGAGGTGTGTCGACTCGGCGCCGCCGTAGCTCGGGTAGCGATAGGTGAAGTACCACTGCTGGGCAATCACCTGAACCTGCAGGCGGTCGTTGGCGGAGCTGCCGACCGTCGCAGTGCCGAGTGAAGCGCCTGAGGACGTGAAGCTCGCCGCCGCAGACGAGTTCGCCAGGCCGTTGATGCCGATGCCGGCAAGCAGGAAGACGATCACCGCCGTGGCGATCACCCAGGCCCACTGCATCCGCAGGTTGCCTCGTCGAGGCGGACCGTCCTCGAGCGCCCCCGAGGCCTGGCGGAAGGCGAAAGCCGAATAGAGGATGAACAGGATTACGCCGACGAACACCGGCGTGGACAGGATCAGCATCAAGTGGAGCAGGGAGCTCTCGTCCGACGCCTGCTGCGACTGGTCTCCAGGCGGCATGTTCACCTGCAGCGCGATCACGACGCCGATCACGCTCAGCACCGCCCAGGCGATCGCGAGGCGCAGAGTGTGGGTGCGGTCTGGTGCGTTCAATGCGCTACTGGACTACCAGGAAGCCGCCCATGTAGCCGAGCGTCTGCATGGGGCCGCCGTTGCCGTAGATGGTGCCCGAGCCGCAGGGGACGAAGCACTGCCAGTGGTATGTGCCTGCTTTGCCGACGCGGAACGAAAAGGTGATCTGGTTGAAACTGTTCGCCGGCGCCGCAGCGCTCAAGCCCTCGAGCGGAACGAAGACGCCCAGGTCGGGGATCGCAAAGGTGTGGGCGGCGTTGGCCGGGTCGTCGAGCTTGGTAAAATCACCCTGCTGCGGGTTGCCCTGGTCGTCGAAATACGACATGTGGAAGGTGCCGCCGATGATCCCCTGGGCCTTGGCCCAGAAGGGATTGCGCAGCCCTGACGGCGTGTCCTCCTGGTCGATCACCATGGTGACCACAGAGTTCGCCGGCACCTTGTACGTGGTCGTCGGAAGATATCCGACCCAGGTCGGGTGCGGGTCGTTTGGCCTCGGGTTTTCGATCGCGGCACCGACCGCGCCCACCACCTCGACGTGGATCACCGTCTCCTGCTCACCCGAGCCGGCGGTGGCCACCCTCGGTTGAGAGGCGACCTGCGAAGTCATGGTGTAAGGAAAGGTCTCGACGAAGCGCCCGATGAAAACGGCCACTAGCGCCGCGAGGATCGCGACGAAGACGACCAGCACCACTGCTCGGTTGGCGAACCTTGGGCCGCTCGACACTGTCACGTTTCGTGGGAGAGTAGCAGCCCGAATATTTTTTGTAAATAGCTGAAATATTCCTGAATGCGGCCGAAGCGCGCTGGCCGAAGTCAGGCCGCGGTCAGGATCTGGACGTCGGTTTCGAAGGCGGCTGTCTCCGGGACGTCTTCGAAGCCGACCCTCTCGTAGCCGCTGCGGTCGATCAGGTAGATAACCGAGCTGTGGGCCAGGTCCCCCTGGGCGACCTGCACGGCCACGCCATAGCTGTCCCAGACGTTCTGGAGGTCCGGACGCGGCCCTGTGAGCCAGTGGTAGTGGTGTCCAAGGCCGTGCGCGCTGGCGAACGCTGCGATGTTGGCGGGCGTGTCGGCGTCGGGCCGCACGCTGACGATGACGAGGTCGAGCGGGGCGCGTCGACCCAGGTCGGATTGGGCGCTGCCGAGAAAGCTCGCCTGCAACGGGCATAGGTTCTGGCACTGCGTGTCCAGGAACGTGAGCGCGAGCACGGTGCCGCGCAGCTGCCGCAGAGACACGGTCGCGCCGGTCTGGTCGCGCAGCGTGAAGTCGGGCGCGGGGACCGAGTTCGCATCCATCACGAGCCCACCGCCCAGGACGGGCCGAGGAGCCGGGGCGAGCATGCGGGGCACGAGGATCCCAGCCAGCGTGCCTGTGATCGCTGCCAGCGCCACCAGCCAGGCGACCAGGTAGATCCTCCATTGGCGTTGCGTCAGGTGGAGGCGACCCATAGTGATACCGCCGGGAAGGATAGCTCCCGCAGATGGAACGTAACCACGCCGGGTACCAGTAGCGAGTCTATGACGGTGCGTATGAACGCGGAGCAGCTGAACCGAGAGCTCGCACGACGCGGTTGGAACGCGACCGACCTGGCCCGTGCGTCGGGCTGCAGCGCGGCCACGATCTCGGGCGCGCGCCGGGGCCGGCCCATCAGCAGCACTACGCTGTCTAAGATCGCCGAAGCCCTCCGCGCAGCCCCCGTCATACCGGGGATCGATGAGCTCATCGGCACCGAGCTCACCATCGTGGCAGAGCGCTCAGCCCACGGGTAGCCGCCTCCGCTAAGGTCGGAGCATGGAACGGCGGAAGCTGGGACGCACCGGCATCGAGGTGCCCGCGATCGGGATGGGCACATGGCGGACCTTCGACACCAGCGATGACCGCCGCACGCTCGTGACCGCCGCGATCGACGCGGGCATCGACCTTTTCGACTCGTCACCGATGTACGGGCGAGCGGAGGACATGCTCGCCAGGGCGGTCGAGGGCCGGCGGGAGAAGGTGGTCATCGCCACCAAGGTCTGGACCCCCGATGCGGCCGAGGGCCGCCAGCAGGCCGAGCGAGCCCTTGGGCTGTTCGGCCATGTCGACATCTACCAGGTCCACAACCTGGTCAACGTGCCGGCGCAGCTCGCGCTGCTCGAACGCTTGAAAGAAGAGGGCAAGGTGAGGGCTGTCGGCGCCACCCATTACCAGGAGCCGGCCTTCGACGAGCTGATGGCGCTCATGTCGAGCGGCCGCATCGACATGGTCCAGGTGCCCTACAACCCACTCCGCCGCACTGCGGAGCGCAAGCTTCTGCCGCTGGCGGAGTCGCTCGGGCTTGGGGTCTTTGTCATGAGCCCTCTCCAGCACGGCATCCTCGACCGGAGCCCCTCACCCCAGGAGCTCAAGGCGCTGGGTGTCGAGACCTGGGCGCAGGCAGTTTTGAGATGGATCGCCAGCGACCCTCGCGTGACGACGGTGCTGACCGCGACCCAACGCGTGGAGCGCGTCATCGAGAACGCACGCGGCGGTGAGCCGCCTCTGTTCGACCGCGACCAGCGCGAGCTCGTCGTCCGGATCGCCGAACGCACGCCGCGCGACGGCCGGATGGCGCGCGAGTAGCCTTAAGCGGATGTTCGAGGTCGACGAGCTGGCAGGCGTCATCCCGGCTCTGGTGTCGCCACTGAAACGGGACGGGAGCGTGGATGAGGACGCGATCCCGCGCCTGGTGCAGCACGTGCTCGACGGCGGCGTCCACGGCCTGCTCGCTCTGGGCTCGACCGGCGAGACCGCCTCGCTCGACGAGAGCTCGAGACGCAAGGTCCTCGGCGCGGTGGTCAGGGCGGCGGAAGGCCGCGTCCCCGTGCTCTGCGGCGTGGCGCAAAGCCACCTCGCCGCCTCGCGAGCTGAGGTCGAGGCCGCCGCGCGCCTTGGAGCCGACGTGGCGCTGGTCGCCCCTCCCTTCTACTACCCGATGAACCAGCCCAGCGTGCTCGCGTTCTTTCGGCAGCTCGCGGAGCGCAGCCCGCTCCCGCTCTTCCTGTATCACATCCCCCAGTTCACGAAGGTCGTCAGCGAGCCCGCCACCGTGGCGATCCTCGCGCGTGAGGGGACGATCGCCGGCATCAAGGACTCGAGCCGCGACTTCGAGTACTTCGAGGGCGTGTGCATCGCGACCCGCGACCTCCCCGGCTTCCGCATCTTCACGGGGAGCGACGCCATGCTGTTGCCGTCGATGGCGATGGGCGGGGCAGGCACGATCTGCGGCGCTGCGAACGTGGCGCCTCACTGGGTCGTTCGCATCTACGACGATTACCGCCGGGGCGACCTGGCAGCGGCACGCAAGAGCCAGGACGCGCTCTACCAGCTCGTCGTCGCCGTCCGTGCCGGCGTCTTCCCCGCCGCGATCAAGGCCGCCCTGCAGCTCCAGGGCATCTGCGAGCCATGGCTGGCTCCCCCGGTGCAGGAGCTCGATGAGCGGTTGAAGGCACGGCTTCGGGAGCAGCTTGCTGGTTGGGGCCTCCTCACCGCAGCCGCGCCCGACCCGATCCGCTCGTAAATCACCGCGGGCGTCAAACCAAGCCACGTCGGAGTCAAGGTCGCCGTTATCCTCGTCGGACGTGATCGCATCGATCGGCGACCTTCTGCTCGACATCTCCATCGTCCCCGACGGCGAGCTGCGCCCCGACGATGATTCGCCGGCTGTCATCACCATCGGCGGCGGCGGCCAGGCCGCCAACTTCTGCGCCTGGACGGCCGCGATGTCCCAGTCGGCACGCCTGATCACGCGGGTTGGCGATGACGACCGCGGGCGGCGGCTCGTAGCCGACCTCGAGTCCACCGGTGTCGAGGTCTGCGCAGTGTGGACGGAGGAGCCGACCGGCGCGATCGCGGTGCTCGTCGAACCCGGAGGCAGGCGGACGATGGCGACGCAGCGCGGGGCAAGCGTCGGGCTGACCGCGGACGACCTGGCGGAGTCCTGGTTGAGCGATGTCAAGCTGATCCACGTCCCGGCCTACTCCCTCTTCTCCGAGCCGCTCGCCTCGGCCAGCCGCGCGGCGATCAGCCGGGTCCGCGAGGCGGGCGGGATGCTGGCCATCGACCTGTCGTCGGCGGCGGGTCTTCGTGAGTTCGGGCCCGCGCGGATGGCTTACGTGCTCGCCCGCCTCAAACCCGAGGTGCTGTTTGCCACCCAGGCGGAATCCGACACGTTGGGCGTTCCGCTCGGACACCTCGCGCAGGTTCCGATCGTCAAGCTGGGTCGGGCGGGGTGTGTCGTGTTTGGGCGCACCGTCCCGGCGCCGCAGGTGCACGTGGTCGATCCGACCGGCGCAGGTGACGCTTTCGCCGCCGCGTTCTGCGCAGCGTGGCTTGGCGGCGCGCCGCCCTTCGAGTCCGCCGAACGGGCGGTCGCGGTCGCGGCCGAGTCGACCACCCGGGCGGGAGCGAGGCCCAGTTGAGCGACCTGCTCAGCATTTCTCCGGAGGTGGCCGCGGCGCTCGCTCAAGGCCGCCCGGTGGTCGCGCTCGAGACATCGATCGTCGGCCAGGGCCTGCCCGCCCCCCACAACCTCAGGGCGGCGCGCGAGTCGGAGGCAGCCATAAGAAAGGAAGGGGCGGTGCCGGCGACGGTGGCGGTGCTCGACGGCCGGCTGCGCGTCGGCCTCGACGACCGCGACCTCACGCGAATCGCCTCGGGCGCCATCAAGGTCAGCTCACGCGACCTCGGACCCGCCCTGGCGAAGGGCGCTGCCGGCGCGACCACCGTCGCCGCCACGATGCGCATCGCATCGATGGCCGGCATTCGCTTCTTCGCGACAGGGGGAATCGGAGGCGCGCACCGCGGCCATCCCGAAGATCAATCGGCCGACCTCGAGGAGCTGGGCCGGACGCCGGTCGCGGTCTTCTGCGCCGGGGCCAAGATCATCCTGGACCTCTCGACCACGCTCGAGAAGCTCGACAGCCTCGCCGTGCCGGTGCTCGGCTACGGCTGCGACGAGTTCCCGGCCTTCTACACGCGTCACAGCTCCGGCCGGGTCACCCGCGTCGACGGGGTCGAGGAGACCGCGCGGGTGCTGCGCGCGGCTTGGGAGACAGGCGCGCGCGGGATCGTGGTCGCGATTCCCCCACCTTCCGAGCTGGCGGGCGCGCAGGAGATGGCCGAAAGGGCCGTCCGCGAGGTCGCCGGCGTATCCGGCGCTGATGTCACGCCGAAGCTGCTGGCGCGCATTGCCGAGCTTTCAGGTGGAAGGTCGGTCGAGGTGAACGTCGAGCTGGTCGTGAACAATGCCCGGATCGCCGCGCAGGTGGCGCGCGCTTTCGCCGGGCTGCGCGCCGGGTAAGAAACCGGCGGGCCGAAAACAGCCCGCCGGTAAGAAACCTGCTGTGCTACTGCTGCGTCTTCATGAGTCCGAAGGTAGCGCCCTGCGGATCTGCCACGATCGCGAAGCGCCCGCCAGGGAAGTCCTGCGGCGCGAGCATCTCGTGGCCGCCGCCGTCGACCGCCTTCTCGAAGGCCTTGTCCACGTCCGCGACGGCGAAGTACCCCATCCAGTAGGACGGGACCTCCTTGGGGACCATGGAGTTCATCTCCATCCCGCCGGCGACGCTCTCGCCGTCCAGCTGGAACTCGGTGTAGTCGCCCTCGCCCTCGCCCATCGGGCTCTTCTTCTCGCCCCAGCCAAACACCTTGGTGTAAAACGGTGCGGCTTTTTCAATGCCGCGCGAGTTGAGCTCGGCCCACGCGAACGTGTTCGGGGCGTGCATTACATCCGCACCCTGCATCTCCTTCGGCTCCCACACCGAGAAGAAAGCGCCGGTCGGGTCCTGGAACACCGCCATGCGGCCTGCGTTGAGGACAGCGAACGCCGGGGCCACCACCTTCCCGCCGGCGGTCTCGATCTTCTTGGCGATCCCGTCGGCATCGTGCGTGCCGATGTAGATCATCCACGCGGACGGCGCGTGAGGATCCTGCGTCCCGCCGATCCCGGCGACGTTCTTGCCGCCTATGGTTGCCATCGCGTAGCCGCCTGCTGCCGGGTCGTGCTCCACCTCCATTTTCCAGCCAAAGAGCTTCGCGTAGTATTCGCGGGCCGCGGCAGGGTCAGAGGTGGACAGGTCGATCCAAACCGGCGCGCCGGCGACGAACGTCTTGGTATCTGCCATGGTCAAATTCCTCCAGGGAGAATCTCGATCTGACGAGCAGGGCGCGCCCCCGCGCACACCCAGACACGGCATTCGAGTATGGGTCTCGACGATTAAGGGATTCGGAAGGGGCGGGGAATCCTCGGCTTTGCCTGTACGTTGTTAATGCAGATGGCCCAGACCCCACCCGTCGACCTGGTCGTCTTTTCCGATTACGTTTGACCGTGGTGCTACATCGACTCGGTCCGAGTCGAGCAGCTGGAACGGGAAGGGCTCGTGCGCGTGACGTGGCTACCGTTTGAGCTCCACCCCGAGGCCCCCGTCGAGGGCGTTCCGCGCGACCAGTACTTCGGCCGGGCGCGCTCCGAGCAGATGCGCGCGCACCTGCAGTCGATCGCCCAGGAGGTCGGGCTCTCCATGGAGCCCCGCGACACGATCATCAACTCGCGTCGGGCCCTCGGCGCCGCCGAGTTCGCGCGCGAGCATGGGAAGTTCGATGAGATGCACCACGCGCTGTTCAAGGCGCACTGGGAGTTGACCGGTCGCCTCGAGGATGTCGACGACCTGGTGCGGATTGGCGGCGGTGTCGGTCTCGACGAGGCTCCGCTCAGGGCCGCCGTCGAGAGCGATCGGTACGAAGCGGTGATCGACGAAAACCGCAGGGTTGCCACCTCGGTCGGCATCGACGCCATCCCCGCCCACATCTTCGGGCGGCGCTACCTCGTGGTCGGCGCCCACCCGTACGACTCGTTCCGGCAGGTGGTCGACAGGCTCGTACAGAGCGGATGAGGATCGTCTCGCTCCTGCCGAGCGCCACCGAGTCGCTGTTCGCGCTTGGCCTCGGCGACCGACTCGTCGCCGTCACGCACGAGTGCGACTTCCCGCCCGAGGCGCGCGAGCTGCCCTGCGTGACGCGTTCGACGCTCGGGCTCGAAGGCAAGCAGAGCTCCGGCATCGACGAGGCGGTCTCGCTTGCGGCGCAGGAGGGCCGGTCTCTCTACGAGGTCGACACGCAGGCGATCCTGCGATTGCGTCCCGACCTCGTGGTGGCGCAGGACATCTGCGACGTCTGCGCCATCCCGGCCGACCAGGTCGCGAGCGACCTGGCGGGCATCCAGATGATCAGACAGCACCCCCACACGCTCGCCGAGGTCCTGGCCGATATCGAGGAGCTTGCCCTCGCTTGCGATGCCGACCCGGCCCCTCTGATGAGCAGCCTCGACC
>JBAUTF010000401.1:0-2529 GCA_049582065.1 Candidatus Dormiibacterota bacterium
TGTCATAGCCGTGGTGCAGCGTGCGCACGAATGCATCGACGTGCGCGGCCTGGGCCGCGGCCACGATCTCCTCGTTGGTGGCGCCTTCTTTGCCGTAAGCGATGTTGTCATGAATCGTCCCGGCAAATAGCCATGTGTCCTGCAGGACCATGCCGAATACGCGGCGCACGTCGTCGCGCGGAAGCACTTTGGTATCGAAGCCGTCAAGGCTGATGCGCCCTGAGTCGATGTCGTAGAACCGCATCAGCAGGTTGACGATCGTGGTCTTGCCGGCGCCGGTCGGTCCCACGATCGCGATCGTCTGCCCTGGCTGGACCTCGAGGTTGAAGTCCTCGATCAGAGGCTTGTCGGGCTCGTACCGGAAGCTCACCTTTTCCATGGAGACCTGGCCCATGACCTCGCCCATCTCTGCGCCGGCCTTGTCCGCGCCCTCCTCCTCTGAGGCGAGGAGCTCGAACACGCGCTCCGCTGAAGCGAGGCCTGACTGCAGCAGGTTCATCTGACCTGCGATCTGCATGAGCGGCATCGTGAATTGGCGCGAGTACTGGATGAACGCCTGCACGTCGCCCAGCGACATGGTCCCCGACACGACCCGGTAGCCGCCGATCACAGCGATCGCGACGTAGTTGAGGTTGGCCAGGAACTGCGTCGCGGGTTGGATGATGCCTGACAGGAACTGGGCTTTGAAGCTCGCCTCGTAAAGCTGCCCGTTCTGGGCGTCGAACTGCTCCTGCGCCTTGGCGGTCCTGCCGAAGACCTGCACCAGGACGTGCCCGGTGTGCATCTCCTCGACGTGACCGTTGAGCGTGCCCGTCCACTTCCACTGGGCGGCGAACTGCACCTGCGAGCGCCTGGCGATGAGGAGCGTCACCACGACTGTCATCGGCACGGTGACGAGCGAGATCACGGCCAGGAGCGGGCTGATCCAGAACATCATCCCAAGCACGCCCAGCACGGTGAGCACCGAGGTCAGCATCTGGCTCATGCCCTGTTGGAGAGTGGTCGCCACGTTGTCGATGTCGTTGGTGACGCGACTCAGGATGTCGCCGTGAGGATGGCTGTCGAAGTACTTCAGCGGCAGCCGCGACAGCTTCTCCTCGACGTCCCGACGCATGCCGTAGACGGTGCGCTGCGCGACGCCGGCCATGATGTAGCCCTGGGCCCAGGTGAAGACGGACGAGGCGAGGTAGACGCCGACGGCCAGGAGCAGGATCATCCCAAGCTGGTTGAAGTCGATCCCCTTGCCCGGCGTCACGTTCATGCCCGACAGCATCTGCGCGATCTGGCCCTTGCCCTGCGCGTTCAGAGCCGCGATTGCCTGCGCCTTGGTGATGCCGGCGGGGAACATCTTGCCGACGATGCCGTTGAAGATGACGTTGGTGGCATTGCCGATGATCTTCGGACCGATCACCGCGAACGCGACGCTCCCCGCGCCGAGCACGGTGGCCGCGATGATCAGAGGGAGCTCCGGGCGCAGGCGCCCGAGGAGCTGCTTGAGGGTCTTGCCCAGGTCCCTCGTCTTGCCGGCCGGCGGGCCGCCCATGCCCATCCAGCCTCCCCCCGGCCTGCCCCCAGGTCTTGCGCCGCCCGCCGGTCCGCGGTTGATCATGCGACCGCCGCCTGGCCGAGCTGCGATTCGACGATCTCGCGGTACGGCTCACACGAGCTCATCAGCTCCGCGTGCGGGCCAATGCCCACGATGCGTCCGTCGTCCAGGACGATGATCCGGTCGGCGTGCATGATGGTGCTGACGCGCTGCGCGACGATGAGCACGCTGGCGTCCTTCGTCTCGGAGCGCAGCGCGGCGCGAAGCCGCGCATCTGTGCCGGCATCGAGGGCCGAGAAGCAGTCGTCGAAGAGGTAGATGGCCGGTCGCTTGACGATCGCGCGGGCGATTGCGAGCCGCTGCCGCTGGCCGCCCGAAACGTTGGTGCCGCCCTGGTCGATGGGCGCGTCCAGGCCACCGGGCATCTGCGCCACGAAGTCGCTCGCCTGGGCGACCTCGAGCGCGTGCTGGAGCTCCTCGTCCGTGGCGTGCTCGTCGCCGAAACGCAGGTTGCCGGCGACCGTGCCGCTGAACAGGTACGCGCGCTGAGGAACGAGGCCGATCAGGCCCCACAGGCGCTCGAGGGACATCTCCCGCACGTCGATGCCGTCGACGAGCAGCCGTCCGGCGCTGAGGTCGTAGAGGCGCGTGATGAGATTGAGCAAGGTGGTCTTGCCAGACCCGGTCCCGCCGATTACGGCGGTGGTCTGACCCGGCTGGAGCTGGAAGTCGAGGTCCTGCAGCACGGGGTGCTCGCCGCCCGGGTAACCGAACGTGACGTGGTCGAACTCGACGCGGCCAGTCACCCGTTTCGGTTCGATCGGGTGAACAGGATCGCCGATCGAAGGCTCGGTCTCGAGGACCTCGTTGATGCGGGCCGCGCTCGCCTCGGCGCGCGGTACGAGGATGAACAGCGCGACGGCCATCATCACCGACATCAGGATCTGCAGGATGTACATCAGGAACGCGGTGAGGTTGCCGAT
>JBAUTF010000402.1:0-2023 GCA_049582065.1 Candidatus Dormiibacterota bacterium
GGACGGCTGCTATGACGGCGGTGTTCGGCTGCCGGAGGAACTCGTCGACTTCAGCCGGGAGATCGAGCGGCACGCGTCCACCTTACGAGTTGAGCGCGCGTCGGGGTTCACTGGCTGAGCCGCCGCAAGAGGCGAGAAGACGCCGCGATACCGGCTGTGCACGCGACCAGGAGCACGGCGAAGTCCAGGGCAAGGTTGCTGGGAGTTCCGATCAGCAGGCCTCGGAGCGCGTCGATCTCGTAGCGCAGCGGGTTGACCATGCTCAGGGCCTGCAGCCAGCCGGGCATCACGCTGATCGGGTAGAGCGCGTTGGAGGCGAAGAACAGGGGCATCGTGATCGCCTGGCCGATGCCCATCAACCGATCGCGGTTCAGGACGATGCCGGCGATGCTCAGCGAGAGCATCGAGAAGAACGCGGCGCCAAGAATGATGATGACGGCGGCGGCCAGGTAGACAAGGGGGTTCAGCGGAAAGCGCACTCCGAGGATCGTGGCGAGGATGACCACGACCGCGGCCTGGATCAGGCTGCGAATGCTGGCGCCGAACGCTTTGCCCGCGACGAGGGCCGCGGTCGGCGTCGGGGTCGCGAGCAGCTTGCTCAGGATGCCGGCGTCCCGCTCCCAGATGATCTGGATCCCGTAGAAGATCGCGACGAAGAGCGCCGACTGGGCGATCACGCCGGGCGCCATGAAGTCCAGGTATGGTTTGCCGCCGCTTGGTATCGCCCGAATGCTGGAAAAGGTCTCGCCGAATATCACGAGCCAGAGCGCCGGCTGTATGGCTCGTGTGTAGAGCTCGGTGCGGTCGTGCCTGATCTTTGCCAGCTCGACCCAGCAGAACGTGATGATGCGGCTGAGGAGCACCTGGCCCCATGCGGGCGTGCGAGCAGGCTTAGCCCACGCGGCGTGCTGTGCGACGTGTTGCGCGCACATCTTTGAAGCTTCCTCCTTCTCCTTCGAAATGCTCACCCGCAAAGTGGCGGAACACGTCCTCCAGCGTTGCGTTGGACCCCAGAGCCTGCTTCAGCTCGGAGGGTGAGCCGACCGCGCGGATCTGACCGTGGTTCATGATGGCAACACGATCGCAGAGGTGCTCCGCCTCCTCCATGTAGTGCGTGGTCATGAGAATGGTCGTACCGATTTCGTGCCGGAGGCTTTGCACCCTCTCCCAGACCTCGCCTCGGGCGATCGGGTCGAGGCCGATCGTCGGCTCATCGAGCACGAGCAGCCGGGGCTGGTTGATGAGCGCCTGCGCCAGCTCGAGCCGGCGGATCATGCCGCCCGAATAGGTGGATACCAACCTGTCCTTCGACTCGGCGATACCCATCAGCTCCAGCGCGTGCGAGACGGATGCCTTGCGTTCGCGCCAGGGCAGGTCGTACAGCCGGGCGAAGAGCATTACGTTCTCCCAACCCGTGAGCGAGGCGTCCGCCGACAGCTGCTGGGGGACGTAGCCGATCATCCGCCGGACCGCCATCGTCTGTTTGACGACGTCCTGGCCGAAGATGTCCGCCTCCCCGGAATCGGGTGTGAGGAGGGTGACGAGGATCCTGATCGTGGTCGTCTTGCCGGCCCCGTTGGGCCCGAGCAGGCTGAAGATCTCGCCGGAGGTGATGTCGAAGCTCACGCGGTCGACGGCGATGACCTCTTTGAACTTCCGCGAGATCTCGTGCACGTGCACGGCTGATGAGGGCGTCACGTCAGTCACCTGTTTCTCCAGGGTCCAGGTCCCTGGCGAGGTTCACCAGGAGGCCGAGGTTCTCGATGAGCGCCTGTTGCTGGGGGCCGGTCAGATCGCGCGCAGCGTGGGCGATGGGGCTCCCAGCGAAGACGCGGTGGCCGGCCAGGACCCGCCTGCCTTCGCCCGTCAGGTCCACCAGAACCTTGCGGCGGTCGGCCGGGTCCATCGAGCGGGTTATGTAACCGTGCTCCTCGAGCTTCGCCAGCTGGCGGGTCAGGGTGGGCGCTGATATGCCGAGGCTCGCCGCCACCTCTCCCGCGGACCGCGGACCGTCGCGTAGCCG
>JBAUTF010000403.1:0-25345 GCA_049582065.1 Candidatus Dormiibacterota bacterium
GCGGTCCTCGGCGAGGCGGGTGACCGTGAAGTCGCATTCGATGCCCCCGCCCTCGTTGAGCATCTGCGTATAGGTCAGGGCGCCGACGGCTCGGGCCACCCGGTTGTCGGTGAGGGTCTCCAGGAACTCGGCGGCGCGCCGGCCACGCACCTCGATCTTCGCGAACGAGGTGAAGTCGAACACCGCCGCCGCCTCACGGCACGCCTGGTGCTCGACACCGATGGCGGGAGACCACAAGCGGCCCGCCCAGCCGCGCGGACGGAGTGCCTGATCCCCGCGCGTCCCGTTGGGCTCGAACCAGTTGGCGCGCTCCCAGCCCGATTTCTCGCCGAACGCCGCGCCGAGATCGGTCAGGCGCGAGTAGATGGGCGACAGGCGGAGTGGGCGGCCCGCCGATCGCTCGTGGCCAGGGTACTTGACGTCGTAGTAGGTCGAGTAGACCTCGCGCGTCCGCTCGAGCGTGTAGGCACGGCTCGTGTACTGGCGGCCGAACCGCCTCGAGTCCATCTCCCACGTGTCGAGGCTCGGCCGCCCGTCGACGATCCACTCGGCGACGAGCCGTCCCATCCCCCCGGCTCCGGCGAGGCCGTGGGCGCAGAACCCGGCCGCGACCCAGAAGCCCTGGACCTCGCTCGGCCCGACGATGAACTCGCCGTCGGGTGTGAAAGCCTCAGGCCCGTTGACCAGGCGCACGACCTCGGCGTCCTTGATCGACGGCGTGCGCACGATCGCGTTGGCCATGAGGGGCTCGAAGCGGTCCCAATCCGGCTCGAGAAGCCGCCCGTTGAAGTCGGCCGGGATGCCATCCAGGCTCCACGGCGCCGGGTCGCGCTCGTAGCCCCCCATGATCAGGCCGCCCGACTCGGGCCGGTAGTAGACCAACAGGGACGGGTCGCGCATGGTGGGCATGTCCAGCGGCAGGCCCGTCGGCCTCGTGATCAGGTACTCGTGGGCCATCGCGATGAGCGGGACGTTGACCCCCGCCATGCGGCCGATCTCCGGCGCGAACATGCCGCCCGCATTGACCACGAGGTCGGTCGTGATGTCGCCCTTGTCGGTGAAAACCCGGCGCACGTGGCCGCGGACGACGTCGATCCCGGTGACCCGGGTTTCCTCGCAGATCTCCGCGCCTCGCCGGCGGGCGCCCTCGACCAGCGCGAAGGTCAGCTGGCTCGGGTCGATGTAGCCGTCCGTCGGCAGGTAGGCCGCGCCCAGCACGCCCTCGGTCGACATGGGCGGGAACATGCGCTGGGCGTCTTCGGCCGACACGAGCTCAAGGGGCAGGCCGAAGGTTTTCGCCCAGGCCGCCTGTCGCGTGAGCTCCTCCATCCGCTCCTGGCTCGACGCGAGACGCAGCGATCCGACCTCGTGCCAGCCGGTCTCCAGGCCGACCTCGTAGCTGAGCGTCCGGTACAGGTCGACCGAGTTCATCATCATCCGGGTCAGGCTCAGCGAGCCGCGCAGCTGGCCGACCAGTCCGGCGGAGTGGAACGTGGACCCGCTGGTGACGCGCGACCGTTCGACCAGCATCGTGTCGGTCCAGCCGAGCCGCGTCAGCCAGTAGAGGATGGCCGCGCCGCCGACACCGCCGCCGATCACGACCGCGCGCGCATGCGACCTCAAGCTGCGATCAATGAAATTGGGGCCGGGGTTCCCCGGCCCCATCGAACCTAAACCGCCGGCGCTTCAGCCGGTGCGACTGCCTTCGTCTGAGGCGCGTTGCGCTGTGCGATCACGTAGTAGATCACGCCGACGAGCAAGATCAAACCGAGGGTGAACTCGAAGACCGGGATGTTGCCAATTGGGGCACCGATAGTGACGTTCGGCAAGGCGCTCAGCGGAGGGTTCTGGCCCCCTACGGCGGCGTTGCGCGGCCACAGGAAGTTGATCTCCATGCTGATGCCCCACACCAGCGCGAGGATGTTGACGATCAGGCCCCAGCCGCCCAGCTTGAAGGTGGTGCTCTCCGTCGGCCAGCCGCGGAAGCGGGCGAAGAGGATGGCGATGTTGCCAAGGATGTACGAGAGGTAGATCATCCCGGTCGCGCCGATCGCGATCGTGCCGGCGCCCGCGTAGTAGATGAGGGGTAGACCGGCCAGCACGCCGATCACGATGCAGGTGCCGATCGGCGTGTGCAGAGTTGAGTGGACCTTGTTGTAGTACTTCGCCATGGGGAGCTTACCATCGCGTCCCATGCCGAACGCGAGTCGGATAGTCGCGGTCTGGATGGCGAGGCAGCACACGTAGATGGCCGCGAAGACCACGAACAGGTATAGGTTGGCAGCCCAGCCCGGGAAGTTCGATTCGATAATCGTCACGAGTGGGAACGGGTACTTGCCGGCGGCGGTGTCGGACACGAACTTGCTCATGTCGCCAGGGATGGCGATGATCACCGCGAACAGGAAGATCGCACCGATGATGGCGGCTCCCACGATGGCCGCCAGGACCGCCCGCGGCGCCTCGCGCCTCGGGTTCTTGGTCTCCTCGGCCAGGGTGCTTGCAGTGTCGAAGCCGTAGATCACGAAGAGGGACATGAACATCGCGGCCAGGAATGTCCCGGCCTGGTTGGAGAAGCCAGAGCCCAGCGCGCTGAAGTCGGTGAAGACCGACACCGACTGGTGGTGATAGAAGAGCAGCAGGACGAGGGCGAAAACGACCATGCCGAGGATCTCGAATACGACGCCTGTGTTGTTGACGAAGGCGACGATCCTCACCCCGAAGATGCTCAGCAGGGTGGTGCTCAGGAGCACGACCGCGGCTGTGTTGCGCTGGGCGTCCGGGTCGTTGGGAATGTTGATGCCCAGGTTGTTCAGCAGCGGGATCAGCACGAGCGGAACTGTCGCCACAACCGCCGCGACAGTGAGCACTCCGGCGAACAGATAGATCCAGCCGCTGAACCAGGAGTAGTGCCGGTTGGACAGGTACTTGGTCCACTGGTAAACGGAGCCTGCGACCGGGAAGTGAGAGCTCACCTCGGCGAAGTTCAGACCGACGAGCAGCTGCCCGACCACGACGATGGGCCAACTCCAGAAGAACGCTGGACCGGCCAGCCCAATCCCAAGGATGAAGAGGGTGAAGATGCCGGTCGACGGCGAGATGTATGAGAACGCGACGGCGAAGCTCGAGTAGACGCCGAGCGCCCGCCTCAGCTCCTGGGGGTGTCCGAACCTCGCCAGGTCGCGGACGTCCGCGTGGTGAGCATGGTCTTCCAACTGCTTCCCTCCCCTAACAAGAAACAGGCCGTGTGGTTGCGCCGGAACCTATCACTCGGGGTGGCAGGCGTCAACGATTGCGCGTGGCGCAACGGGCCTGAGTCGGGCCGGCGGAGCGACCCGCCGGCCCCGGGGGTTTCTACATCTGGACGATGGGGCGGACCTCCACGGCTCCCGCCGAAGCCGCCGGGCACTTGGCGGCGTAGGCCAAGGCCTCGTCCATGTCCTTGGCTTCGACCACGTAAAAGCCGATCACCTGGTCTCCGTTATGGCTGAACGGCCCGGAGTCCGACTTCGTGGCCGAGCTTCGGACGCGGACCGTCTTCGAGGTCTTCGACGGCATGACGGGGTCGCCCGACTTGAAGAGCCCGTGGCCGGAGAGCTCCTCGTAGTACTTGTTGTAAGCGTCGTTCTGCGCATTGAACGCCGGGCTGCCCGGCGCCGGCATCTTCGCCTCATCGGCATACAAGAGATAGAGGTACTTCACGTCGACTCCTTTTCAAATTGAGCCACCTGCGGGTGACTCCGATCCGATCGAGGGCTAGACGGGCTTCGCCTGGGCGAGGACCTGCTCGCGGGTCACGCCCTGCATGTGGTGGACCTCGCTGGCGTGCTTCTTGACTCCGTCGACGAGCTCTTCCTCGTCATCGGTCTCGAGGACCCATCCGCACTCACATTCGACTCGCTTCTTCATTTCTTCTCCTTGTGCTGTTCCGGACCAGCGTTAGCATCATCCCCCGAGGGGTTTGGCGAATCTTTGGCGTCGATCGAGGCCGGCTGATTGGTGAGGCTCTACCTCACGGGCGAGGTCCAGGTCGAGAATGGCGGTCGCCTGCTCCGCGAGTCTAAGCTCGGCGGGCCGCAGGGCCGGTTCGTCCTCGCCTACCTCGTCACTGAGAGAAAGCGGGCGGTGGCTCAATCGGAGCTTGCCGATGCGTTGTGGTCCGGCGCCCCACCCGGTTCCTGGGCCCTCGCCCTGAGCGCGATCGTCAGCAAGCTGCGAACGCGACTCGGGGGAATCGGGCTCGATCGGACCCGGATCATCGGCCATGCGTTCGGCTGCTACCAGTTCACCGCCCCGGCCGACACCTGGGTCGACGTCGAGGCCGCCCTCGCCGCGGTCGACCTGGCCGAGGGTGGGTTGAACACAGGCGATCCGGGGGCTGCTTACGGTCCATCGCTGATCGCGACCACCATCCTGCGGCGCCCGTTCCTCCCGGGAGACGAAGGGGCATGGACCGAGGAGCGCCGCCAGGCGCTGGCGGGGATGCTCGTCAGGGCGCTGGACTGCAGGGTGGAGGCCCTCCTCGCCAATTCCGAGATCGAGCTCGCCCTGTCGCACGCTCGCGAGGCGGTCCGGTTGGAGCCCTACCGCGAGTCGGGCTACAGGCGGTTGATGCGGGTCCACGCCCGCAAGGGCGACCGCGCCGAAGCGGTGCGCGTCTATGCCGGCCTGCGCCGGCTGCTCGCCAAGGAGCTCGGCGTCGAGCCTTCGGACGAGACGGAGTCGGTCTACCGCGAGGTGGCCGGCTGACGCCAGGGCAGCCAGCTTCTCGCCACCGAGCCCAGCCATGCTCCGGTCAGTCCGAGCAGCGCGCCGACCACAAGGGTCAGGACCACGGGGATGGCGCCCTGGTGGCCAAACCCCATGATCGCCGCCAGGCTGGAAGCGGCGGGGCCGAGGCCGTACCGGGCCTGGTCGTAAACCAGTGGCGCGCCCCAGGCCAGCAGGCCGACCGCGGCGCCCAGAGGGATCGTGACTCGCGCCCGGCCGGTGAGAGCCCCGATCGCCAGTCCTGCGATGAATGGCCACCACCAACCGCCGTAGATGAAAGAGATGACCCCCAGGGCCAGGACAGCCACCAGGATGATCGCGAACGACAGGCGCCGGCTCATGACCGTAGGCTCCAGGTGACGGTTCCCTTCGACGCGGCCGCCTGGTCGGCGGTCAGCATCGGCGCGTAAAGGCCGCTCCACCAGGTGTCGACGCGATTCGTGTACCACGAGGACGCGGGGTTCTCGCTCTGACCGCCGGGGTAGATGCCGCTGAAGCTGCCGGTCCCCCAGTCGACCACCATGCGCCAGCTGGGCCCGCTGGTGGAGGGGTCGCCGCCGGCGGCCAGCGGCGTGTTGGCGTCGCCGCGGTCGGCTCGTGGGCCGTAGCTCAGGCCGCTGATTTGCGCGAGGTTCTCCAGCTCACGCGTGTGCACCCGTCCCCAGGTCCAGGTTTTGGGCGCGGAGCCCAGGGATTTCGTGAGGCTGGAGACCGTGGTGTGAAATGCCTCGCGCATGGCATCGAAGGCGGTTCGCTGGCCGGTCCCCGGGGAGCTGAAAGCCCGGTTGACCGTGTCGCCCAGCGTCCACGCCTCGAGGTCCTGGCCAAGCGCGTCGTCGACCTCCTGGCGATCGATGGCAACGGCGCGTGACTTCCACCAGGGGTCGAACGTCGCGCTGAGGTAGGCCTGCCAGAACGTCGACCAGATGGTCGCCGCGGCGGAGCTGGTGTCCATGCGGTAGTCCCAGCTCGCGAGGAGGTCCCGCGCTGCCGATTCCGACGGGCTCAGCTGCTCGCTGGCAAGCGTCTGCACCAGCACCGGCACGATCTCCGACGCCAGGAAATCGCGCGTATCGGTCTGGAGCGCCATCATATCCGAGGCGCTCACCTTGCCGCCGTTGGCGGTCCCGAGGCTCAGGACGCGGTGGATCTCGTTGGCGCGGTAGCCAGGGTCAAAGTAGTTCGAAGCGCCTATGTAATAGGGGTAGTCGCTCGTCACCTGCCGCTGGTTCGCGGACCAGATGATCCCGGCCGGCGGGTCGTAGACCTGGGGGATCTGGTCGTAGGGCACCGTGCCCGTGACGTCGTCCTCGCCGGTTCCCGACATGGGGAGCCATGGCTGGCCGGCCGCGACCAGTGGGTAGTAGCCGGCCGAGATCAGCCCGATGTTGCCCTGGTCGTCCGCGTAGACGAAGTTGTGAGTCGGGGAGTGCCAGTCGCGCAGCGCGTCGCGAAAGCCCTGCCAGTTCGACGCCTGCCCCACTCGCAGCATCACGTCCAGGTCCTGCGAGGGCAGGTTGCCGGCCCACCAGACCGAGGTGGTCTGGCCCCGCTGGGTGATGACGGGGCCGTGTACGCTCAGCTTGACCGTGAGGTGCTCGGTCGGGCCGCCCAGCACCGGGATGTCGTAGCTGACCGTCTTGTAGGTCTGCCAGGCGCCTTTCCAGAGGTACTGGTTGGGATGCGCCGAGTCCTCGTGCTCCAGGTAGTAGAAGGTCTGCTCGTTGAGCGCGTCGGTCAGGCTCCAGGCGATGTGCTGGTTGTGGCCGATCAGCACGATCGGAGTGCCGGGGATGCTCACCCCGGTCGCGTGGTAGCCCGGGGAATCCATCGTGAGCTGGAACCAGATCGAGGGGAGCGTGAGGTGAAGGTGCGGATCGCCCGCCAGCAGCGCGCCGCCGCTTGCGCTCATCGATCCCGCCACCGCCCAGTTGTTGCTGGCGCGCCCTGTGGCGATCAGGCCGGGCGGAAGCGCCGTCAGGCGCTGGTAGAGCGCGGCGGCGGTCGCCGCCACCGAGTCGCTGACCTGGCCCATCGTCTCGATCGGACCAGTCGTCGCGGTGCCGTACGGCCCGGGGTCGTACGGCGACTGCGCGTTGGGCGGCAGGACGGGGAACCACTCGGAGGTGAGGTCGGCTCCCAGCGCCTTGTCGAGCTGGGCGATCACGAGCGGCGTGTCGGTGAAGTTGAGCGTCTGGGTCATGTCGCCTTTCACGATCAGTGTGTCGATAGGCGTCCAGGGCGCCGGCTCGTAGCCGAGGAGCTTGAACATCGCATCGAGCTGATGCGTCGACTCGGCTTGCGTGATTCGGTCGTTGACTCCCTGGGCGTAGGCGATCAACGCGTCGCGCGAAGGATCGCTCGCGGTGAGCTGGCTCCATTCCAGCTGCGCGGTGCGCAGCAGGCCGAGCTGCAGCTCGAAGCGGTCCGAGTCCAGGGCCGCCTTCCCGATTACCTCGGACAGCCGGCCCTCGCCCTGCCGGCGCATCAGGTCCATCTGGAAGAGCCGGAACCGCGCATGCACGTAGCCGGTCGCCAGGAAGAGGTCGTGGTCGGTCTGCGCCACGATGTGTGCTGTCCCATCGGCTTCGAGGCTGACGGTCACTGGCTGCTGTAACCCTGCGAGGTGAAGAGTCTCGTTGCTCACCTGCGCTGCGGCCGCCATCGTCCACGCGCCGGTGACCGGGTTGAACGCGGGACCAAGAGCGGGGAGCGGGCCGGCGCCGAAAAAGGCGGCGTACAGAACCGCAGCCGACACGACGACAGCCGCGGCCGTGTTGACCGCCCGGCGAGAGGGCCTGGGGCGTCCGATTCTGCGACGCGCGACCGTCCGGCCCTGAGGAGCGCGCGACTTGTCCTCGCCGAGTGGCGCCTCGACTGCGGGGCCGAGCGTCATAGCCGGGAATTCTGCGCTAGTTGGGCGAGACGTAAGGGAGGGCCACAGGACCCTCCCTTGCGATGACTAGTCGACGCGGCCGAACGATTTGATCTCTTCGAGCTCGGTCGGAGACAGCTCGCGGGGCTGCTGACCCCGGCTGACCTTCTCGGCCTCAACGTGGTGTTTGATGGTCGCCACTACCTCGGGGTTGGCCAGGGTCGTGATGTCGCCGGTGCTGGCAAAGTTCGAGATGCCGGCGATGACGCGCCGCATGATCTTGCCTGACCTGGTTTTCGGCATGTCCGGGACGATCCAGACATTCTTTGGCCGGGCGATCTTTCCGATCAGGTTCTCAATCGCGGCAGATACTTTGTCCTCGATCTGCTTGCTTGGCTTCACGCCGGGTTTCAGAGCGACGTACATCTCGACCGCGCGGCCTCGCAGCTCGTCTATCACCGGCACTGCGGCGGCCTCCGCAATCTCTTCTACGGTGAGCGTGGCGGATTCGAGTTCCTTGGTGCCCAGCCGGTGTCCGGCGACGTTGATCACGTCGTCGACTCGGCCGATGATCCTGAAGTAGCCGTCCTCCGACTGCAGGGCGCCATCGCCCGCGAAGTACGGCCAGTCGCGCCAGTCCTTGCTCTTGGGGTCCTTGTTGTACTTCTTGAAGTAGGTCTCGACGAACTTCTCGGGGTTCCCCCAGATGGTCTGGAAGATCCCGGGCCACGGATTGCGGATGCAGATGTTGCCGGCCTTGCCGCTTCCCTTCGGCACCTGTTTCCCCTTCTCATCGAGGATCTCGGGATAGACCCCGAGCACGCCCGGGCCGGCGCTTCCGGGCTTCATCTTGTGGAACGCGGGCATCGTGGTCGCGAGAAATCCGCCGTTTTCGGTCTGCCACCAGGTGTCGACGATGACCGCTTCGTCCTTGCCGACGACGTGGTAGTACCACCGCCACACTTCGGGCTCGATCGGCTCGCCGACCGTCGTCATGTGCTTGAAGTGGTAGTCGTACTTCTCCGGTTCGCTCGGGCCCAGCTTGCGCAGCATCCGGATGGTGGTCGGCGCGGTGTGGAAGATGTTGACGCCCAGGCGCGCGGCGATCCTCCATGGCCGCCCCGGGTCGGGATAAGTGGGCACGCCTTCGTACATGACGCTCGTGGCGGCAAGGGCCAGCGGTCCGTAGACGATGTAGGAGTGCCCGGTGATCCATCCGATGTCCGCGAAGCACCAGTATGTGTCTTCGGGGTGGATGTCCTGGTAGTACTTCGAAGTGCCGGCGACGTAGGCGAGGTACCCACCTGTGCTGTGCTGGGCGCCTTTGGGTTTCGCCGTGGTGCCGCTCGTGTACATGAGGAAGAGCGGGGCCTCCGCCGGCATGGAGACGGGTTCGACGATCTTGTCCCTGTAGTCCTTCATGACCTCGTTGACGATGAAGTCACGCCCCTTGACCAGCGGCGTCTTGGATGAGTAGGTGCCGGGATGGCGCTGCCAGATCAGCACCTTGTCGATCTTCTGGCCCTCCTTCTCGGCCTCCGCCAACGCCTCTTCAGCCTTGATTTTGTGGTCGAGCAGGTCGCCGTTCCTGTAGTACGCGTCCATGGTGATCAGGATGTGACTCCCAGAGTCGGCTATGCGTCCGCCGCAGGCCGCGCCGCTGAACCCTCCGAACACCTGGTTATGGATGACGCCAAGCCGGGCGCAGGCCAGCATCGTGACTGGCAGCTCTACAACCATCGGCAGGTGCAGCGTCACCCGGTCTCCGGTCTTCAGCCCGCAGAAGTCCCTGAGCAGGGCGGCCATCTCGTTGACCCGCTTGTAAAGCTCTTGGTAGGTGATGACCTGGGTTTCCTGTTCTTCGAGCTCGGGTACCCAGATGAAAGCAGCCTTGTTTCGGTATTTCGCCAGGTGCCGGTCGACGCAGTTGAATGACGCGTTCAACCGGCCCCCGACGAACCATTTCCAGAAAGGCGCGTTGCTGGTGTCAAGCGTGGTGTGCCAGTACTTGTCCCAGGTCAGGAGGTCAGCGTATTCCTTGAAGCATTCGGGGAAGTTCTTCTCGGCGAAACGCTCGAAGATCGACGGATCGCTCGCGTTCGCCTGGCCGATGAAGCTTGCCGGCGGCGAGAAGGTCTCCTCTTCTCGCCAGTGAACCGCGATCTCGGCTTCGGAGACCTGGACTTCGCTCATTGCTTGACCTCCATGCCCACGACCCCGTTACGACCAGAGGGCGGCGCCGACCGGCAGGATCGGCTTGGCCCGCATGCTATTCGCCACCACCGCCGCTGACGCGTACCAGGCTACGAGGGCGGTGATGATTCCCATCCAGCCGCCGATAGACACCAAGCCACTGCCAGCAGCGTCGCCATTGAAGTTGCCCCATGCCAGGAGTATCTCGGTGACCTCAAGGGTGAGAAAGACCAGGAATACGGATATGTTCAGCCGGGCGCTCCAGATCAGCATGTAGGTGTTGAAGATCGCGAATGAGGTCAGGATCCATGCCAGCGTCGAGGTCACGTCCGTCACCGCGAGCTTGCCCCACAGGACGAGGGTCACCGTTGCGGCCACTCCCATCCAGAAGGCGCCGTAGGTGGAAAAGGCCGTGGCGCCGAAAGTGTTGCCCGCCTTGAACTCCCACATGCCCGCCGCGAACTGGGCCAACCCGCCGTAGAAGATGGCAAAGCCGAAGAACACGAGCAGCGGCTCCCTGCTCACCCCCATGGCGTTGTGGACGCTCAGGAGGAAGGTTGTGAGGGCAAATCCAGCCAGGCCTAATGCCGCAGGATTGGCGATCGTCGCCAGCGGCGGCGCGGCAACTCTTGTCTCAGACATCCCCTTGACCTCCTCTAAACAGCCGGAAGTCGAATGCCTCCGGCACCCCAGTGCGAGCACTAAACATGCACCGTCCCGGGGGCGGTGTCAATTCATAAGCGAGGCTTATTGCTCGTATTTGCCCATGCGGCGGTGGTGCTCGGCAACGTGGCGGTCGAGGAGGAGGTCACGATTTAAGGCGGCGTGCCTGCGTCACGCCTTAACAGGCTGGGTTGCGGGCGGGCTGGTCTCTTCCTAAATTCATACTCAGCTGGCGTGTTGGGAGCTGGGGGAGGGGCTCCGGGAGGTGGGAGGGCCCTCGAAGAGGGGTGTGGCCGGGCCGCGCGGTTGGAAGGTGGCCGGGCCGTATGCGGTTGAATGGAGCGCGATGAAAAGGTCGGTCTCCCCGGCAGGCGGCATCAGCGTCGACCGGTTCTCGGTCGTATTGGTCGCGGTCGCCGCCACTCTGTGGGCCTCCGACGCCTACTTCCGCAACCAGCTGGTCAACCACCTCACCGCCACCGAGATCGTGGTCGCCGAGGACGCGCTGGTCACCCTGTTCCTCTTGCCCGTCCTCATCCGAAGCTCGAGCGAGCTGCGCCACCTCGGGCCGCGAGGATGGATCGCGGTCGGAATCATCGCCGCAGGCGCGCAGTCGGTCGCAACGATCCTGTTCACCGCCTCGTTCCAGGCTGCCGCCACGTACCAGGTTTTCGCGGAGACGTTCGTCCTGCAGCAGACCCAGCCCCTGATCGCGATCGTCCTCGCCTGGATCGTGCTGGGCGAGCGGCGGCGTCCGTGGTTCTGGCCGGCCGCGGCCGTGGCCTTGGTGGCCGTGTACCTGGTCGTGTTCGCGCAGGACCCCACCGCGCCGGTCTCCGCCCTCCAGAAGGGCCGGGTCGAGGTCGGCCTCCTCGCCCTTGGAGCCGCGGTCCTGTGGGCGAGCGGCACCGTGCTGGGTCGATTCGCCCTCGGCTCGATCAGCTTCTGGAGCATGACGGCGCTGCGATTCACGCTGGCGTTGCCGGTGCTGATTGCCATCACCCTGGCCCAGAACGGCGCATCCGGCTTCACGCACTATCGCCTGTCAGATTTCGTGCCGAACCTTCTGGCTATAGCCCTCGTTCCCGGCCTTCTCGCGCTGCTCCTTTACTACCGCGCGCTGTCGAGGACCCCGGCGTCGCTGGCGACCATCGCCGAGATGGCCTACCCGGTCGCCGCGACGCTCATCGCCTCCGCTCCGCCGCCGTGGGGTTTCAACCAGCCCGTCTACGGCGTGCAGATCGTCGGGACCGGCCTGTTGATCGTTGTGATCATCGTCCTCAACTGGACGAAAGAAAAAGCCGCGCCTGCTGGGCAGGCGCAGTCACTCACACTTGCGGAGGGCTGACCTTCTCCATACCCCACAGCTGCTGAGCGCGCACGCCCAGGCCATGCACTACTGCGGTGAAGGCGTCGCGCTGCTCGAGCTTCCCCGCCCCGAAAGCCAAGGCAAGCTCCGCCCGGAAGGCGGGAATGTATGCCGACCCGCCGGTGAGCAGAACCCGGTCGACGTCGGCTTCCGCGATCCCGGCCTCCATCAAGGCGCGCCGTGTCGTCTCCGCCACGAGCTCGAGCTCCGGCCGGATCATCGATTCGAAAGCGGAGCGCATCACGGTGACACGCAGCCTCAGGGGGGCGAACTCGATGTCTGTAGCGTCCCCGTCCGAAAGGGCGATCTTGGCCGACTCGATCGCCTTGTAGAAGTCGTAGGCATAGCCCTCATAAAGGAGCGCGTGCACGATCTCGGCTTCGGCGCCGCCGATACGCGAGAGGATCGCCGGGATGCCAGGATCGGCCATCAGGAGGCGCACCGCGCTGGCCGTGCGCAGCTCGTTGAAGAGCCAGTTGGGGAGCACCTCAAGCCCGAGCGCGGGACCGACCAGGGTCTCGAAAAGCACGCCGTCCAGCATTTCTCCTCCGATCGCGATGCCGGACGTGGCCGCGATCCGCGGCTCGCCGCCACGGGAATCCAGCACTGCGACGTCGTAGGTGCCGCCGCCAAAGTCGACGGCGATCTCGACGCCCGGGTGGGCGGGCTCGCCGATCACGGCCGCCGCCGGTTCGGGAAGAAACGCCACCTCGGTGAATCCCGCCTGTTCGGCGGCCTGCTCGAGACGCTGGAATGCCTCGGCGCGCGAGGCGGACCTCTCGTCGGGATCCTCGCCCGCGAAGACCACCGGATGGCCCAACACCACCGCCTCGACCGGGCTGCCGGCGGCCGCGTCGACCTCATCCTTGAGGCGCTTCAAGACCACGCTCACCAGCGCGCCGACGCTGAAGTCCGTCGCCCAGGAGTTCGTCCCCGCGAAGCCGAGCTTCGCCAGCTCGTGCTTGACCCCGGACAGGAGGCGCGCGTCGTTGCAACCGCCTCCCTTGCGGTACTGGCGGCAGTCGGTGTCCCATCCGTAGGGCGCCAGCGGGCACTTCCAGCAGTCGGTCTTCTCGTGGCCCGACCGCAGGAAGGTCTTGACCGCTTCGTCGCCCGCGGTCCGGCGCCCGCCGCGGTGCAGGTAGACGAACGAAGGAAGGGTCTTCGAGACCCGGCCTGGTCCGACCGGCAGCACCTCGACCCGGTCGGGATAAGCGATCGCGACCGAGCTGTTGCTGGTGCCGAAGTCGATGCCACACCCTATTGGTTGTGCGGAGCGAGTCACCGGCGGACTATAAAGGGCGCTGAGATCCGATTCAAAGGAGGAGTTGATGGCCCGGGAATACGGCACGTCGGTCGAAACCACGGCATCGCCGGAGAACGTCTGGCGAATCTGGTCGGACATGTCCACCTGGGGAGATTGGAATCCCAACGTGTCCAGCATGGATTGGCAGGGCGGATTCACCTCTGGCACGGCCGGTGTCATGAACACCCGGGCCGGCCAGCATCACAAGATGCACCTTCTCGACGTTCAGCCCGGCCGCAGCTTTGCGCTTGAGACAAGCGTTGTGCCAGGGACCCGTTTCCGATTCAACTGCCGGGTCGAGCCGGTGGACGGCAAGACCAAGGTGAGTCAGACGGTCGAGGTCAAGGGGCCACTGGGGCCCGTGATGGGCGGGATGATGGGACCCCAGGTGTCCAAGGAGTTCGGGACTCTGCTCGAAAACCTCGCGAGGAGAGCCGAAGCGAGCTGAAGGAGCGCCGGCTAGAGCCGCGACAGGGCGGCGTGAACCGCGTCCGCCTCTTCCGGCGCCAGGTGGCTGCCCAGGTTCTCCTCGAGGCTGCGCACGAATACCGCATAGGCCTTCTCGTATGAGGCTTTGCCTTTTTCGGTGAGGTGAGCGTAGACGCCGCGACGGTCGGCCGGGCACGAATGGCGGTCGATGAGGCCCGCCTTGATCATCTGCTCGATCCGCCGCGAGGCCCCGCTGTCGGTGATGCCCGCGAGCCGGGCAAGGTCCTGGAAGCGGAGCATGGCGTCGGGCGCGCGGTTGAGATGGACGAGCACGTCGTACCAGCCGAGCGGGATGCCGGCGTTGGGGAGCATGTCCTTTTCGATCGCCGCCGACGTCGTGCTGTGGACGCGCGCGAGGCTCTCCCAGACCTCCACCACCTTGGTCGGACTGACCTTCTTCACTCCGCCAATGGTATTCATCAGGGGCCTATATAGATAAGGACGAGGCCGGGCGGGATCGCCCGGCCGTTTCCTCTGGGTCTCTTACGATGCCGGGACGAGCTCGGCGACCTTGACCACGATCTCGGCGTCGACCTCGAGTTTGATGGTGTGGCTTGCAAACGGCACCGCGCCGGCGACTCCGTTCCAGTTGAGCCCGAAGTCCATGCGGTCGAGCTGGCCACGTGCGCTGATGCCAACCCTCTCCTTGGCCCCGAACGGGTCGGCCATGCGGCCTTCGATCGTGGCGTCGAGCACGATCGGCTTGGTCACGTCCCTGACCGTGAGGTCACCGGTGACGCGGAACGACTCTGCGTCGACGGGTTCGAGCTTGGTGATCTTAAAGGTGATGTAGGGGTACTTCTCGGCGTCGAAAAAGTCGGCCGAGCGAAGATGCGTGTCGCGCTGGTCGCTCCTCGACTCGAGGCTTGCGACCTCGATCCTGACTTCGCCGCGCGCCTTGGTGAAGTCCTCGTCGGAGCCCTGGAACTGGCCCTCGAACTTGTTGAACCGGCCGCGCACGGTTGACACCCCGAGGTGCTTGGCCGTGAACCCGATGTGCGTGTGCTGCTGATCGACTTCGTACTGAACCATGTGGTCCTCCTGGAAATTGGATGGTTGACCACTACTACTTGCTTGCGCAAGCAACTATTCCAGAATGGTGGCTGATCTCCTGCGCTCGAACGCCCGGCCTGACTTGCGCCAGGTGAACCAGGTGCCCGCGAGCATGATCAACAGGAAGGCGACCAGCGCGATGCTGAACAGGACCGGGCCGCGCTTACCGGACTGCAGAGCCGGCCCGAGCGGGCTCCAGTCCACGGTGGCGGCCGCGTTCAGCCAGGCGATCAGTCCTGTCACGAAAGCGGCCAGCGCCAGCGTCCAGCGCTTCTCCGAACCTGACATGCGGCCGATGTCGAGCCGGTGCGGCCGCGCCGACGCCTCTACGTGTCCGAGGCGGCTGAGCAGGAAGAACCAGACGATCAGCATCACGACGCCCACGCTCAGGGCGATCCAGGGGTAGGCGGTGGTGTCGTACGGCGCGAGGTCTGCCGAGCCGGCCCAAGCCGCCATCGGCAGCGCCCAGATCAAGCTCGTCAGAGCGGCAAAGCCGGACTTTCCGAATCGCTCGACCAGGCGGGTCATCAACTCTCGTACCTCTCGCTCAGATACTGCTCGAAGGTGATTCTGCCCTCTTTGTGCTCTGGGCAGAGCAAACGGCCCTGCGCAAACTGGCGGCTGAACGTGAAAGGCAGCCACAGGTTGATGGTTCGCCTCACCTGTTTGCGTGCCGTGAGCCAGGAGCCGGCGATGCTCTTGAAATCGCGCACCTCGGGGCCTCCGAAGTCGGGCAGCATGCCGACCGGCTCGTGCGTCACCACTTCGACCAACCGCCGCGCCACATCGCGGGTGTCAACCGGCTGGAACTGCCACGTCATGGGGATCGCCGCGATGCCGGGAAGTTTGCAGAACCCGCCGAGGAAGACCTCCATCAAGTTGTGAAACTGGGTCGCCCGCAGGATCGACCAGGGCACGATGTTCTCGCGCACCACCGCCTCGGCCGCGAGCTTGGTCCGGTAGTACGGGTACGCGACTCCCTCCGTGCCGACGATCGACACGTACACGACGTGTCCGACATGAGCCTCGCGCGCCAGGGCGAGCAGCCGTCGCGTGCCCAGGACGTCCGTCGCCCGTCCTTTGAGCAGCTCCCTGGTCGCCGATCCGGCGTGGACGATTGCGTCCATGCCGCTCACGGCCTTCACGAGGCCATGGCCCGTGGCGAGGTCGCCTTCGACGGCGTCCGCGTGGCCGCCGGGGTTGCGGGTGAGGATGCGCGCGCGATGGCCGGCCTGTCTCAGCTGCATCACGACCTGGCGTCCCAGCGCGCCGGTGCCACCGGTGACCAGAACGTTCATTCGAGCACCAACCCGATCATTCCTCGTACACTGGCATCACAGCCGGTTCGCCGGCCCGCTTCGCTCGGGTCCTCTCTCGCCGTCACAGAAACGGTGTCCTGATCGCCGCAAATCCAAAAACGAGAGGACCAGGAGAATACGTTGTCTACATTCGCAGAAGCGGGCGTGAGCCCGCGCACAGTCGCCACCCTTGCCGCGCAGGGGATCTCGGAACCGGTCCAGGTCCAGGCTGAGGCGATCCCCGCCCTCCTCGCGGGCCGGGACGTCGTCATGGAAGCTCCGACCGGGTCGGGCAAAACCCTCGCCTTCCTCGTCCCGATGGTCGAGCGATTGCCTCGTGGTGGCGCCGGCCCCCGGGCCCTGATCGTCACGCCGACCCGTGAGCTCGCGCTCCAGGTCGAGAAGGTGCTTCGCCTGCTTTCGACCGGTCTGCGCTCGACCGTCCTGTACGGCGGCGTCGGCTATGCCACCCAGCGCCTCGCGCTGCGGCGGGGCGTCGACGTGGTCGTCGGGACACCCGGCCGCATCCTCGACATGGTCGGCCAGGGATTGCTGTCCCTCTCGCGCATCGAGTACCTCGTCCTCGACGAGGCGGACGAGATGCTCGACGCCGGCTTCGCGCCTTCCGTGGAACGGATCCTCGGCCTCACCTACGAGCCCCAGACCGCGCTCGCGTCGGCCACCATGCCGAGCTGGGTCGAGCGAATGGTCGAAAAGCACACGAACGACGCTGTCGAGATCAGGGTCGTTTCCGAGCAGAAGGACCTTCTCGAGCACGGCATGCTGCGGGTCGACAGCGAATCCAAGCTGCAAACGCTCAGCAAGCTGCTGCGGCGCCACGGCGGCACCGCGATCGTGTTCGGACGCACCAAGCACGGCGTCAAGAAGCTGAACAAGAACCTGCGCCAGATGGGGCACAACTCCGTCGAGCTGCAGGGCGACCTTTCGCAGTCGGTGCGCGATCGCGCGATGGCGTCGTTTCGCGAGGGCCGCACTCAGATCCTGGTCGCGACCAACGTCGCGGCGCGCGGCATCGACGTCGACAGCGTCGGGCTCGTCGTGAACTTCGAGCTGCCGGATTCAGCGCAGTGGCTCACCCACCGCGTCGGCCGCACCGCCCGCATGGGTGAGACCGGTCGCGCCCTCACATTCGTGACCCCGGAGGACGAGCCCGCCTGGGTCAAGCTCAGCCGCCAGGGCGCTCCCGACATCCGCGAGATAGATGCCCGACAGCTGGTCGACGAGGGCACGTGGCTGTATCGCGAATCGCGGCCGATGCAGAGCCACGGCGCTCCGAAGGCTCGGGGCGCACGAGGCATCAGCCGTCGCCGCGGGACTAGCTCGTGGCGCCCAGGTGCTCCCCAAAGAAGGTCATGACGCGTCGCCAGGAGTCATCCGCCGCATTTTTGTCGTAGGCACGTCCGCCCTCGTTGAAGAACGAGTGGCGGGCCCCCGGATACACCTTGATGTCGTGCGCGATCCCGTTCTTCTCGAGCACCTGCTCGAGAGACCGGCCTGCGCGCGCGGTGAAGTCCTTCTCGGGGTATGAGCCGACCACCGGGCACAGCCGCTTCGCCATTTCAAGAGGGCGCGGGTTGACGCCGTAGAAGGGAGCGATCGCTTTGAGGCGCGAATCGGTGCAAGCCCATGCGATTGCAAAACCGCCGCCCATGCAGAAGCCGATGGCGCCCATCCGCTGGGCGTCGACCTCGGGCATCGTGGCGAGCTCTGTCAGCGCTGATTTCAGGTCGAAGATCCCATAGCGGTTGACCGAGCCGAGCAGCATCCCGGCCATATAGCGCGTCATGCAAACGGCTCGGTTCCGGCCTGTGAACAGGTCTACTGCGAGAGCCGCGTATCCATCATCGGCGAAGCGGCGCGCGATGCTCTTGATGTTGTCGTTGAGGCCGTAGGCCTCGTGGATGACCACGACGCCAGGATGGCGGCCACCGCCGTCTGGCAGCGCCAGGTAGCCGCCGCCCTTGAGCTCTTTCGAATCGATGTCGCGTGTCTGCATGGTCGTGGTTTAGCCGTGGGAGATGGTAGTCGGGTCGAAAGGCCGGTCGCAGGCGGGCGGTATCCTTAACTACTCGCCCGGTCGTGGCGTGGGCCCGTGGCGCAGTTGGGAGCGCGTCTGAATGGCATTCAGAAGGTCAGGGGTTCGAATCCCCTCGGGTCCACCAAATTTCTGTATTCGAAATCGCCGTCACTGGCCTGGTATGAATCGCCCTGGGTTTGATGGAGACTTCCCCGTTTGGTTTTCACGCGACGGCTGACCCGTCGCGCTCTGCATAGTAGGCCGCCTCGTACTCCGCGGACGGCAGGTTGCCGATGGCGCTGTGGAGGCGCCGGTTGTTGTACCACTCGACCCATTGCGCCGTGGCCAGTTCCACCTGCTCGAGGGTTCGCCACGGCCCTTTCATGCGGATGAGTTCTGTCTTGAATAACCCGACCACCGATTCGGCCAGGGCGTTGTCGTAGCTATCGCCGCGTGAGCCTACCGAGCGCACCGCGCCGGCGGCGGCCAGACGCTCTGTGTAGCGGATGGCAAGGTACTGGACGCCTCTGTCGGAGTGATGGACCAAACCCTTGAGCGCCTGTGACCCCCGACTCCAGATCGCCATCTCCAAAGCGTCCAGCGCCAGCTCCGCCCGAAGCGTCGAGGAGACCCGCCAGCCGACGATGCGTCGGCTGAAGACGTCAATCACGAACGAGGTATAGACGGTGCCTGCCCAGGTTGACACGTAGGTCAGGTCGGCGACCCAAAGCAGGTTGGGCGCCAACGCCTGGAAGACCCGCTCGACGAGGTCCGCCGGCCTGGTCTCGGCCGCTGCCGAGATGGTGGTCCGCGGGGTCTTGCCCCGAACCACACCAAACAAGTTCAGTTCGGCCATCAGACGGGCCACCCGGTCTCGCCCCACCGCGACCGACTCCCGTGCCAGCTGCCGCCACATCTTCTCGACCCCGTAGACGTCGAAGTTCTCGCGGTGTACCCGCTCGATCTCCGGCTTCAGCTCCCCGTCTCGCACGAGACGAGCCGAGGGCGGTCGCTTCACCGATGCGTAGTAAGTGGATGGGGCGACCTCCAGCGTCTGGCAGATCGGCTCGACTCCCCACCTGTCTCTAAAGGTGTTGATGAACTTCACTACTTCGGCAGTCGCGGGTCGAGCTCCCGCGCGAAGAAAGCCGAGGCCGCCTTGAGGATCTCGTTGGCTCGCCGGAGTTCACGAACCTCCTTCTCCAGCTCCGCGATTCGCTGCTGGTCCTTGGTCGTAATCCCTGGTCGCTGACCGCCATCAATTTCCGCCTGCTTGACCCAGTGACGCAATGTCTCCGAGCCCAGCCCCAGCTGCACTGCGATTCGCGTCACCACGCCATGACGCTCGCCGGTTTCCTTCATGGTCTCCTGGACCATCCGGACCGCGCGCTCTCTCAGCTCAGCCGGATGTTGGTGTCCCGATCCATGCTTGGGCGCCTGCCGCTTCGGTGCTGACATGGGCTACATCCTCCCAAAGAATGCAGCCTCCATCAAACCCAGGGCAGTTCAGTAACCGGCTCATCGGATTCTGGCGGGGTCGGCCGTCTCACCGGACCACCATCGATGCCAGCACGCGCCAGTTCGGCCGGCCGGCGTAGAGCAGAGCTCGGATTCGGTAGTTGTCGAAGTTGCGGAAGCCAAAGCCGATTCGCTTGATGCGCTTGACCAGATTGTTAAGGGCCTCGGTGGGCGCGTTGGTCACCTTGGCCAAGTGGTAGTTGCAGATCTTGTCGAACCAACGACCCAGCGTCCGTCCGAGCTGCCGGATCTCCTGCGGCATCGCCTCTTTCGAACAGTGGAGGATCAGCTCTTCGAGGATGACGCGCGCCTCGTCTAGGCCGCTCGCGCGATAGAAATCTCGCAGCCGCTCTTTGATCCGGTAGGCGATCGCCACCTCGGCGTTTGGGTCGCCCAGTTCTAAGAGCGAGCGCAGGCGCTCGGCCTTGTCGATATCAAGGTCCTCCTCGGCGGTGAGCAGCAAGCGCCGAGCTCGATACAGAGGATCATCTCGCCGGCCCCGATGTCCCTGCTGCTGAGTCTGGACCCGGCGGCGGATGTTATCGAGGCAGCGATTGGCCAGGGCTATGGCATGAAAGGGGTCGACAACCTGCTTGGCCTTTGGCAAGACAACTGTGTACACGGCGGCGTATTCGTTGGACATGTCCAGGGCTCCGAACTCGATCCTCTCCTTCCAACCTTGGGGCTGGTTGTGAAGCCATTTGGCTACCTCGGCGTACTTGCGGCTGGGCAGGATCTCGATGATCTGGTGGTTTTCGACGTCCGCCACCGTGGTCGCGTAGTCGCTCTGTCTCTTTGAGCCGAGCCTGATGAAATTGGTCTCGTCCAGCCCGATGGCGGTCGTCTTGTTCAGCCTCTTGCGGTCGGCCTTCAGGAGTGCTTTCCCGTAGGTGGTCACCGCGTCATTCACCGTGTGCCAGTCGCAATCCAGCTCCTGCGCCACCTCTAAGACCGTTCTGCCCTCGCCCACCTGCTTGGTGGCCCACTTCGCCGCTCGGGTCGTCAGCAGGCAGTTCTTGGCGGCAATGCGGTGGTCCGAGAGGATCCAAGTCTTCATGGCGCAGGTCGGTTCCGGGCATCGCATCCGATGCTTCCTCCATGAAAGACGCATCGGCGCGCCATAGACCGGCAGATCGACATAGCTCACTACCGGTCGCTCCTTGACCTTTGCTCGCGCATCGCAGCTCGAGCAGAGGACGATGTCCACGACCTGCTCGATCATGAGATCCACTTCGCGTTCACGGCGCCGGTAGTGGACAACCCGGACATCTTTAAGACCCACCAGGGCCTGCACAATCTCGTTAGGCTCAATAAGGACGAAGGTGGTTCGGGATTGTTGGCTCACACCGCAAGCCTGAGGCACCTTCGTTCATTTCTTGGCGCCCTATCGGCCCTGGCTCACCCCGCTGGAATCCGAAGACCCTGGTAACCCCACCGCCGCGCAGCGGTTGACACACTATTTGACACATCACGTGCCAACGTTAGGGCGGGCAGAACGTCTGACGCTCCTCGTGGGGTCTTGGTTGATACCAGCATTGTTGGATCCGAAGGTCCCGAGCTACTCAAGACCGGGAATAGGGGGGATGACAGCAGCTCGTTGCTCGAACGGTCGCCTGTTGAAGTCGTCCATCCAACGCTTCATTGCCTCGGAATCTTTGACGTCGACACCATCGGCCTTCATTGCCGCGACGACCGCTTTCGCGGGTCCGAAACGGCTCGTGTCTACCATTCCGTTCTCGAATGCGGGTAGCCACTCGACTACAGCATCCAGCGCTTCTCGAATCAGCGCGTCGGGCAGTCCTCGCCGCCGGCCTGCGTAACGAACCCACACCCGCAATACGTCGGGCACTAGTTTGACCTCGCCGTCTTCCGGCACCGTCTTGCGCGGATACCAGTCGGCGAGCAACATCTCGACCACGATCGGGCTCCAGCGGAAAACGTCGCCGTCTCCCAGGTCGATTCGGAAGTCGACGAGCCGACCCGCAATAAGTTCACTGAGTTCATGATCCGGAAGGCTGGCAGCCTCTGCGGATCGCATGAACTCGGCCACCACATCCTGGCGGAACTCCTCGTCGGGCGGCTCCGGTCTCTCCACCACGTTGGGGCCTGGCAGCAGTCGCAGACGTGTTCGGAGCAGGCCGCGGTGGGCTCGGAAGTCATCTGACCAGGGTGGATCCAGCCAGAGCGCATCGCTCTGAGCCAGCGGGGCGGCAATCGCGTTAACGGCTTGTTGGGTGGCAATCGGCTGAAAGCTGATCTCTTCCGTGAGCTCCCGCCATTTGGCGATGAGCTCAGTCGGTGGTACTGGCAATAGGGTGGCGTCCTTTAGCAGCCCGAGGTTGTGGTCGATCATCAATTGGAAGCTCTCCGCGGGCTCGTCGTCATATCGAAAGCCGAGGATGATCAGATCCTGGTCGCCGAGTAGCTCCGTGCCTTTCCAGGCACCCAAGAATGCCAGCTCGGGCAACGAAGCCCAGTCTGGCCGCTGAGCGCCCTTGGCCCGCAGCTCGTCCAGCCATGGCGTGAGGTCCCAATCAGCGGGCGCCTGGTCGGCGATGCCCTCTGCGTACAGCAAGGAGGCAGACGAGCTCACCTTCACGAGCGTGGCCCGAAGTCGGCGCTGAAATTCGGCCTCCGCAGAGCGATCGAGGTTCAGAGAAGAGCCGAGCAACGCGCTGACCATATGCTCGACCAGGTGAGGGTCGCGCTCACGATCGAGATCACGCAGGTGATCGAGTACGGTGGCGCGGACGCTGATCTCGATGGTGGCGGCCTGGGGCGCGTTGCGCATACGCCGTTGACCTCGTCTTGGCCAACCTTTGCGTCGCTTCTTTGCCATCACTCCAGACCCTTGTTCCTAATCTTCGAGTTAGCCTGATTCGAAGAGCTTGCGGGCAAGCTGAGACTGGCGAATGATCGACAAGAGCGTTCCTGTTCGCAGCTCATCATGGTCGGGAACCGGAACCGTCCTGGTTGAGTCCTCGAGTCGCAGTTGCATCACGATGTGGCTCCCGCGCCGACGTACTTCAACGAATCCATTCTCGCCGAGGATTCGGCAGACTTGTCGGCCCGAAAGCCTGCGAAGCCTACCCAACCTTGAGGTCGAAGTGGGTCACGTAAACCTCGGTATGGAGCCGTTCCTTCAGCTCTGATGGGCTGGCAGTTTCAAAGAAAAGAGAGAGAGAGCTTCCCGCAGGTTGCTGGAGGCCTCCTCGACTGACTGCCCCTGGCTCGCGATGTCGAGCTCCGGGCACAAGGCGACGTACCCGTCGTCCTCGCGCTCAATGATCGCGGTCAGATGCTCCGTCCGTTGCACGGCTCCATTTTGACAGCCTATCCGGTGGACTTCGGTGGACTCTGGTGGACTAATCGGCCGTCGATTCTGGCTGCTTGAACTCGAAAACGACCCTGGTTGACTCTGGTGGACGGTCAACCGTGTGCATGGCATTCAGAAGGTCAGGGGTTCGAATCCCCTCGGGTCCACCAATTGTCCTCTCTAACGGAATAGTTCCCGCCCGTGGCACGACATTGTGCGCTGGCCAAGGTCCGTTCAGTAGCTAGTAGTTGCAGGTGGGGCGAGAGTGAGAGCACGGATCAACTCGCCGTCGTGGGTGAGGATGCGGACGTTGGGACCAGCGACCAGAAGTCGGACTCTGTGGTTCTGGTGGGGCAATTCCGCCGGACCCAACTGCAGAAAGAGGACCTACTGGTCGAACGCCAGTGGCTGGCGATGCCATATGGGAAATTGATACCCTCGATTTGGCGAGTGCGGTCGTTAATGTGCGGGTGCACAATTCGTAGCCTGGCTACGGACTCAATTTGTTACCAGGGTCGCGGGGCGCGGCCACCGACAATGGCAGACTTGACGACCTGGCGCAGGCCCAACGGGCCGCAAACGGGGAGCTCATAGCGCCGCCGCCAACTGTGTAGGGAGCCACCGCCGCTGGCAAGCACGAGAACCGATAACAGGGTCACGGTAGTGGGTGCGAAGGTACGTGTCCCGCCGTCGCAGTCTTACGGGCTGGTGCGCTTGGATGCACTCATGAACCGTCTATGGGGCCGACGTCTCGGCCTGGTCGTCGCCCCCGCCGGCTCAGGCAAGACGACGCTGATGGCCAGGTTTGCATCAACCTCGGCGGTACCGACCGCCTGGTATCGCAGCGAATCCTGGGATGCCGGCGAGGACCATCTGCTTCGCAATCTCGCCAGGGCGTTCGCGGGCATCCTTGGGGATTCCGCGCGCGAGTGGCGAACCGTCGAGGACGCCGCCTCTTCGCTCGAGCATTGGCCGGGCGAGCGGATGTTGCTGGTGATCGACGATGCCCATACGATCGCCGGCACTCCGGCGGAGAGGGCACTCGAGCGCTTCATCGACTATGCCCCGCCCAGCCTGCTCACGCTCGTCGCCTCGCGCACCCTCCCTGGGTTCAACCTGTCGCGACTTCGTGTCTCGGGGGCGCTCGTGGAGATAACGGGAGAGGACTTGCGCTTCCGGTCCTGGGAGGTCGAGAACCTTTTCCGCGAGTTCTATCACGAGCCGCTTCCCCCGGTCGAGCTAGCAGAGCTGGCAAGAAGAACCGAGGGCTGGGCGGCCGGGCTTCAGCTCTTCCATCTCGCCACGAGCGGCAAGTCCGCGGCCGAGCGGGTGCGGGTCCTTCGGGCCCTGAGTGGCGGTTCCCGGCCCGTTCGAGAGTACCTTGCACGCAACGTTCTCGACGAGCTGCCCGAATCGTTTCGGCGCTTCCTCATCGACAGCTGCGTCCTCGGGCGCCTGAGCGGCCGCATCTGCGACCGCTTCTTGAACCGGACCGACAGCAACGAGGTCCTCCAGGAGCTCGAGCGACGGCAGATCTTCACGACTGCGCTCGGCGATGGCGGCGACTACCGCTACCACGAGGTCCTGCGTTCGCACCTGGAGCACGTCCTCGTTGGCGAGATGGGCGAGGCGGCTCTCCGCGTTCGCTACCACGATGCAGGGGCTGTGCTGGAGGAATACGCGGCGATACCGGAGGCCGTTCACGCTTATTGCCGCGCCGAGGACTGGGCGGCCGTCGATCGAATCCTGGGGGGCAATGGAGCGCAGCTGGCCCAGGGCACCGGGGTCTGGATCGACGCCCTGCCTCCGGCGATCCTCGAGCACGACCCCTGGCTGCTGCTCGCCAGCGCGCGACGTCACCGCGCCGAGGGCCGCTGGCGGACTGCGGTGGAGACCTACCAGCTGGCCGAAGGCGGCTTCGGCAGCTCGGAGGCGATGCACCTATGCCGGCGAGAGCGTCAGACGCTCGTGGCCTGGCTCACATCGGTGCCAACGCACCCGATCGACAGCATCGGACTGCTGCGACTGGCCGTCAGTCGTGATCCGATCGGTGTCAAGTCGCAGCTGACGGGCCAGACGTCCGCTCAGGGCCGGCTCGTGTCCGGGCTGGCCTCGCTGCTGGCGGGGGAGGTCGTGGAGGCGAAGCGGCTGCTCGCTCTCGCCGGGGAAAGCTCCGACGCGAGCGACGTTCTCGCCGCCGGCGCCGCCCTGGGCGGAGCCATCGCCTCGCTGCTCGCCGGCGACCAAAACGGCACCAAGGCGCTCGAGCAGGCGGTCGAACGGGCCGACGATCTCGGCCAGGGTTTCATGGCGCGCCTGGGCCGGTCGTGCACGGCTCTGGGGCTCCGCACCGGAAGCGCCGCCGAGGCGGCGGCGGTCCGCGGCGCGTGCGAGCGGATCGGAGACGAATGGGGAGCCGCTGTGGCGGGACTGTTCGAGGGTTGGAGTGCGGTTCTGGCG
>JBAUTF010000404.1:0-10970 GCA_049582065.1 Candidatus Dormiibacterota bacterium
GCAGGTGGGGCCCGATGATCACGCCCGTGGCGAGGTAGGCGATGATCAGCGGCTGCCGGAAGCGCCAGGTGACGGCGGCGATGAGCGCGGCTGCGCCGACGCAGATCCCGATGCTCGACAGGAGGTCAGTCGGTACGTTCATCAGCGGGCGGCCGCCGGCCGGGTGCCGTCTGCCTCGAGATCGTCGAGGCTGATTTGCACCAGGGAGGCATCCGCCGGGTCGGCCAGGATCAGGAACCGCGGGTGGTGCAGGGCCTCGATCAGGCTGTCCGCGGTCTGATCGGTCACCGGGACCTTCTCCTCGAGCCCGTCCGCGTGATGCAGCCAGCGGCCAATGCCGCGCGACCGGGTGTTCTGGCCGATGCGCAGGCCCGTGGACCCAAGACAGTAAAGCGAGACGTGGATGCCGGTGCCTTGGGGCGCGAGTCCCCTTGCGATGGTCCGCCCGCAGCCTCTTTACGAATCATGTCCGGGTAGCTTGCTATATGGGCGCGCGCAGCAGCAACGAAATCGGTGGGAAATGTGACCGGCCGAAAGGCCCGTCTCGCCCGGGGCCGCCGGTCAGGACTGCTGGAGCACCATCACCGAGCGGCGCTCCTGCGTGGTGACCTTCCCCCTCACCTCTTCGCCGGCGCCCTCCGGCTGCAGGCGCGCGGTGTCGAGCACCACTCTCCACGACTCCCCGAATTGGCCTGGGATGATCCAGTCGACGGATTCGGAGTGGGCGTTGAAGAGCAAGACGAACGACTCGTCGACGACCTGCCGCCCGCGCTCGTCCTGGGTCTGGATCGCCTTGCCGTTCAGGTAGGCCGCCAGCGATCGCGCATGACCGACGTCCCAGTCCTGGTCCGTCATCGCTTCGCCGTCCGGCTTGAACCACCCGATGTCCACGTTGCCGCGGATGGGCCGGCCCTGGAACCAACGCCGCCGGCGGAAAATCGGGTGCTGGCGGCGAAACGCGATCAACCAGCGCGTGTACGCGAGCAGAGGCTCGTCGATGGAGGACCAGTCGATCCAGGAGATCTCGTTGTCCTGGCAGTAGGCGTTGTTGTTGCCCTTCTGGGTCCGGCCGAGCTCGTCCCCCGCGAGCAGCATGGGCACGCCCTGCGACAGGAAAAGCGTCGCCAGTAAATTGCGCTGCTGCTTGGCGCGGCAGGTCAGCACCTCCTGTTTGTCGGTGTCCCCCTCCGCTCCGCAGTTCCACGACCGGTTGTGCGACTCGCCGTCGGCGTTCTTCTCGCCGTTGGCCTCGTTGTGCTTCTCGTTGTATGAGACGAGGTCGCGCAGCGGAAAGCCGTCATGGGCGGTGATGAAGTTGATGCTCGCCACCGGCCGGCGCGTGTCGCTCTGGTACAGGTCGGAGCTGCCGGTCAGCCGTGAGGCGAGCTCGGCGACCGTCGAGGGCTCTCCGCGCCAGAAGTCGCGGACGGTGTCGCGGTACAGTCCGTTCCATTCGGACCACAGGGCCGGGAAGTTTCCAACCTGGTAGCCGCCCTCGCCGATGTCCCACGGCTCGGCGATGAGCTTCACGCGGCTGACGACCGGGTCCTGCTGGATCAGGTCGAAGAAGGTGGAAAGCCGGTCGACCTCGAAAAACTCGCGCGCGAGCGTGGCTGCCAGGTCGAAGCGAAAGCCGTCGACGTGCATCTCGGTGACCCAGTACCGCAGCGAGTCCATGATCAGCTGCAGGGGGTGAGGGTGAGCCACGTTGAGGCTGTTCCCCGTGCCCGTGGTGTCGTAGTAAAAGGTCGGATCTTCCCGCACCAGGCGGTAGTACGCGGCGTTGTCGATGCCTTTGAAGCACAGGGTCGGGCCGAGATGATTGCCCTCCGCGGTGTGGTTGTAGACCACGTCGAGGATGACCTCGATGCCGGCCGCGTGCAAAGTCCTCACCATCGCCTTGAACTCGTGCACCTGCTCCCCGCGCTGCCCGGAGCTCGAGTATTCGTTGTGCGGTGCGAAGAACCCGATGGTGTTGTAGCCCCAGTAGTTGCTGAGCCCCATCTCGAGCAGACGGTGGTCGTTCACGAACTGATGGACCGGTAGAAGCTCGACCGCGGTCACGCCGAGGGACACGAGATGGTCCACCACCGACGGATGGGCGAAGCCCGCGTAGGTCCCCCGCAGCTGCTCAGGCACGTCTGGATCGCGGCGCGTGAACCCCTTCAGGTGGGCCTCGTAGATGACTGACTCGTGAAGGGGCCGGTCAGGCGAGCTGTCGCTGCCCCAATCGAAGGTTGGGTTGTGCACGACGGATTTGAAGACGTGGGGGGCGCTGTCCTCGATGTTGACGGTGTTCACGTTGTTCGGATCGTGCCCATAGCAGGACGTGTTCCAGTCGATGTCCCCTTCGATCGCCCGCGCATATGGATCGAGCAGAAGCTTGTTGGGGTTGCAGCGGACACCGTTTTCGGGGTCGTACGGCCCATGGACTCGATAGCCGTAGCGCTGACCGGGTCCGACGTTGGGCAGATAGGCATGCCAGGAGAATGCGTCGACCTCTTCCATACGGACCCGGCGCTCCACTCCCGCGTCATCGAAAAGGCAGAGATCGACGGCCTGGGCCACCTCGGAGAACAGGGCGAAGTTGGTCCCCCCTCCGTCGGAGGCGGGACCAAGAGGATAGGCGCGACCCGGCCACACATCGATCCGACCGCCGGCGGTCTCAGACATCTTCCGGTGAAGTCTCCAGGATCACGACACTCGATCGTGGCAGGCCCAGGGCCTGGTGGCTCGGTTTGATCGAAGGGTCGGAAGCCATGAGAATTCGCGCGACCGGCCCGATGCCGCACACCCACTCGCGCTCGCCCAGGTTGGCCATGACGCTGATCGCCCCGCGGTGGATCTCGAGGTGGCCGTCGCTCTCGTCGAGCTCGACCCGGATGGCTGCTCCTTCCAGCCGGCCTCGCAGCCGGATGAGGTCTCGATACCACTCGAGCATCCGGTGATGAAACGGTTGCTCCAGCTCATTCCAATCGAGCTTCGAGCGCTCGTACGTGGCCCGGTCCTGCGGGTCGGGCACCTGGTCCGGCTTCCAGCCGAACGCCGCGAACTCCCTCCGCCGCCCGTCCGACACAGCCTTGCCGAGGCCACGGTCGGCGTGGTTCGTGAAGTACTGGAAGGGGCTGCTCGAGGCCCATTCCTCACCCTGGAAGATCATCGGCGTGTACGGCGCGGTGAGCAGAAGAGCCGCCGCCAATTTGAGCGACCCCTCGCCGACCAGGTGAGCCAGCCTCTCGCCGGCCGCGCGGTTGCCGACCTGGTCGTGGTTTTGCGCCGCCACCACCAACTGGTTCGGCGCGACTTTCTTGACTTTGGTCCCGTCCGCGATCAGCCGTCGGGCCGAGCGCGGACCCTCGTAGACCCAGCCTTGGCTCAGCGCTCTGCCCAGCAGCTCGAGCGATCCGAAGTGCCGGTAGTAGCCCGATCGTTCGCCCGTGAGTGCCGAATGAAGCGAGTGATGCCAGTCATCCGACCACGCGGCGTCGAGCCCGTAACCGCCGGCTTCGCGCGGGCGCACGAAACGCGCGTCATTGACCTCGGTCTCCGCGATCAAGAGCACAGTCCGCCCCAGCTCCGCCCCGAGCGCCTTGACCTCAGCCGCGAGCTGCTCGAGCACATGGGTGGGCGACTGGTCGACGATCGCCTGGACGGCGTCGAGTCGCAGCCCGTCGAGGTGATAGTCGCGGATCCACATCACGCCGTTGTCGATCACGAAGCGACGGACCTCCTCGCCTCCGGGCCCGTCGAAGTTGAGGGCCGCGCCCCAACCGGTGTGGTGGCGCTCGCTGAAGTACGGTCCGAACTCTGGCAGGAAGTTGCCCACCGGGCCGAGATGGTTGTACACGACGTCGAGCAGGACCGCGAGCCCGGCGGAATGGCACGCGTCGACCAGGCGTTTCAGCCCGGCCGGGCCGCCGTAAGCGTGGTGAGGTGCGAAAAGGGCAGCGCCGTCGTAACCCCAACCCCGCCGGCCCGAGTATTCCGCCACCGGCATCAGCTCGATCGTGGTCACCCCAAGATCGACCAGGTGCGGGATGTGCTCTTCGGCGCCGTCGAAGGTGCCTTCGCCCGAGAACGTGCCGGTGTGCAGCTCATAGATGATCGATCCCGCCAGCGCCCTGCCCCTCCACTCCCCGTCGTGCCAGCCATACGTCGCCTGATCGACCACCTCCGACAGGCCCAGCACGCCGTCAGGCTGGGACATCGAGCGAGGATCGGAACGGGCCTCGCCGCCGTCGAGCGAGAAGCCGTAACGCGTCCCCGCGCGAGCGTGCGCGTCTGAGACCTCCCACCACCCGGACTCCCCGGCGCGCATCGGGAGCCGGCCGCCCTCCAGCACGACCTCCACGCGCCGGTGGCCCGGCGCCCACACCCTGAACGTGTGCATTAGCGCATCGCTTGCGCGAGGACGGCGACGGGGAAGCCTGCGAGAAGCGTTCCGAGGGGAATCCCGGCGCCGCCTTCAAAAGCGTTGGCGGTCAGCACGTCACTCCACGTGCCGGCGGGCAGCTCGAGCGACGTGCCGGCCCAGTCGCCGCCCAACCCGATGACGAGCCGAGGCACCACGACGACGAGCTTCCCCCTGGCGAAAGCCACGACATGGGGCGCCTTGGTTCCTATCGCGGCAACTGGCTCATATAGGGAGCCTTCGAACAGCTCCGGTCGTGCGCGGCGCGCCTCCAGGAGCCGTGAGATGAGCCATAGCTTGGGCACGCCCTCGTCGGCGTGCGCCATCGCCTCGCTCGCGCCGGCATTGCCCACCTCCTCGAGCAGCCTGCGCCTGAGGTCGTAGTCGACCGGCCTCCGGTTGTCGGGGTCGACCAGGCTGAGGTCCCACAGCTCGGACCCTTGATACAGGTCGGGTACGCCGGGACAGGTCAGCAGCAGGGTGGTCTCGGCAAGAGAGTTGACGCGGCCGAGCGAAACCAGCTGACGGCTGCCGATGAACGTTTCGAGGTCGCCGAGGAATTCCGCGTCGGCCATCACGCTGGTCGCGAACTGCGTGACGGCGTCTTCGTACGCGGCGACCGGGTCGACCCACGACGTGTGCGTCTTGGCCTCGCGCGACGCCTTCTGGAGGAACTGCGTCAGGCGAGAGACGTCTATCGGCCAGGCCCCGACCAGCGTCTGGTACATGAGGTATTCCAGGCTGCGGTCGGGATAGCCCTGCGTTCGATAGCGCTCATTGTGCTCGGCCCAGCGGCGCACGGCGGCGTCCCATTCGACAGGCACCTCCGACAGGAGGCTGAGCCTTGCCCGGACGTCTGCGCTGCGCTTGGTGTCGTGCGTGGCGAGGGTCAGCATCGTGGCCGGCCACCGGCTCGATATGCGCGAGCAGAACCCGTGAAACTCCTCGACCGTGTGGCCGAAGGTGCCCGGGTCGCCCCCGACCTCGTTCAGCGAGACCAACCGGTTGTAACGGTAGAACGCGGAGTCCTCCACGCCCTTGGCCATCACGGCCGGCGTGAACTGTTGAAAACGCCCTGCGAACTCCGCCTCGACCTCGCCGAGGTGCTCCATCAGAAGGAGCCCGCCGATGAAGGAAAGCAGCTCCTGGTCGATCTCTGGGTGGCGATGCGCGGCATCGTCGACGGCCTCCGTCACACGCGAGCGGTCGTCATCGCTCACCGCTCCAGCGCGCACGTAGGTGCGATACACGGCGAGCGCTGTGGCGATCTCACGTATCGCCTCCTGCAGCTCACCACGCGTCCTGTCGCGGTGCATCCGGTACCGCTCGCAGATGTCGACCAGGAGACTGGTGAGGCGCTCGAGGTCGGGGGCAAGCTCGCTGACCATGACCTCCTGCTTGGCCGCCCTGACGATGTCGGGATAGCCCTGCGAGTCTCCTGTGAACGCGTGATAGAGCGCAGTCATCGCCTGCTCGTTCTGCGAATCCACGAACAGGCCTTCGGCGTGAGCGATGAAGTCGTAGCCGGTGGTCCCGTCGACCGGAAACGAGGTGACCAGCTGTTCGTCGTAACCGAGCACCTTCTCGACCACGAGGTAAGCGCCTGAGGTGGCGGCGTGGATCTTGTCGAGATACGCGTGAGGATCCCTCAGGCCGTCGAGGTGGTCGATCCGGAGCCCGCGCACGTGTCCGGCGGCCACCAGCTCGAGCACCAGCCGGTGGCTGTCCCGCAACACGTCGTCACGCTCGACGCGCATGCCGATCAACGTGTCGACCGTGAAGAAGCGCCGGTAGTTCAACTCTGCCTGCGCGGTGCGCCAGTAGGCGAGCCTGTAGTGCTGGCGCTGCAGAATCGCATCCAGTGCCCCCGGGTCGGCGCCTGCAGTGTCAACGTCGACGCCCTCTAGCGATTCGGTTGAGATCGGGAACACCTCGTCGTGATAGCGGACGACGACCTCAGACCCCTGACGCTCGAGGGTCAGCTGCCCCGCCTCAAGCTCGCGGCCGTAGCGATCGCCGAGCACGCCCAGCAGCACCTTGCCCTTCACGTGGGACATCGCCGGCTCCCAGTCGATGTCGAAATAGCCGGCATACCGGCTGGCGCGGCCGTTGCGCAGGATGTCCCACCACCACGGGTTGGCCCGGCCCGCCGACGCCATGTGATTGGGCACGATGTCCATCAACACTTCCAGGCCATGTCGATGTAGCGCGTCGACAAAGGAATGGAATCCCGCCACGCCGCCCAGCTCGAGGTTGATCCGTGTCGGGTCGATCACGTCATATCCGTGCGCGCTGCCGGAAGCGGACTGAAGGAACGGCGAACAGTACACGTGAGTGACCCCGAGCTTCGACAGGTAGGCGGCGCAAGAGGCGGCCGCGTCGAAGGGGAAATCAGCGGAAAGCTGCAGGCGGTAGGTGCAGCGTGGGGTCAATCGACGCGCCCACGGCGCCGAGCCATGAGTTTCACAAAGCCATCCTGATCCCTCAGTTCCACCAAAATGAGAATCATGCAAGAGAAAAGCGAAGAGCAGGTCCTGAGCCGTTTGTTCGAGCTGGAGAACGAAGGGCAGGCGGAACGGCGGGCGGAGCTGACCGGCCAGCGGTTCATCTCTTTGATCCAGGACCCCGACAGCGGCCGCGGCTTCATCCTCCAGCACGGTGTCGACGAGACGGAGGGCGCGGAGATCCCGCCCGGCACAGAGTTCTGGGAGTACCCGACATGGCCGGAGGCGGAGCGCGCGTTCGACCAGCTGCTGGCGGAGTCAGGCCGGTCCGGAGAGGTGGTCGAGGACGACTCCACCGAAGGCATCGGCGACTTCGAGACCGCGGGCGCGGAGGTGCGCGACCTCTACTCAGCCAGTGACGAAGACACGCTGGTCACCGACCCCGAGGAACCTCCCGACGTCACCTCTTGATTTGAGGCGACCGCTCAGGCGACCTGGCGCCGTCTGATGACGAGCCGGTAAACCAGCTCGACGCGACTCTCTCACTTCCCCATTTCCTCTGGGGCCCCCGCCCCACTCACTTCCCCGCTGTGCGGGGAAGTACCGGCCTCAGGCCGGGGATGGGGAGGTCCAACCGTCTGGCACCCTCCCGATCTGCACGTGCCCATCCGGCCCTTCGGGCACCTACCCCGTGCTGGACGCACGGGGTCCCCAAAGGAAGTGGGGAAGTCACAATCTGGGGTGCATGCACCTGCACCCCGAACATTCGGAGAAGCATTTCACCGCCAGCGACTCCGTCCGCGATGTGGTGATCGGCATGTCCGACGGCTTGACGGTGCCGTTCGCGCTGGCGGCCGGCATCTCGGGCGCCATCTCTGTGAGCCACCTGGTGGTCACGGCCGGCCTGGCCGAGATCGCGGCCGGATCGATCGCCATGGGTCTGGGCGGCTATCTCGCGAGCCGCAGCGAATCCGAGCACTACGCGAGCGAGCGCAGGCGCGAGGAAGCCGAGGTCAAATCGGTCCCTGACATCGAGGCTCGTGAGGTCGAGCAGGTTTTCGAAGTTTTCGGGCTCACGGCCGAGGAGAGCGGGCCGGTGGTCCAGGGCTTGCGTCGCAGACCCGAGGCCTGGGTCGAGTTCATGATGCGGTTCGAGCTAGGGCTCGAGAAACCCGATCCGCGTCGCGCCATGATCAGCGCGGCGACCATCGGAGGCTCGTACGCATTGGGCGGAATCGTGCCGCTGGCCCCGTACATAGCGGTGAGCAACGTCCGCTCGGCGCTGTTGATCTCGGCGGTGGTGACGGCGATCGCCCTTGCGGTTTTCGGCTACGTCAAGGGCCGGTTCAGCGGCGCGAAGCCGATGATCAGCGCGGTGCAGACCGTGGTCATAGGCGGGATCGCCGCCACGGCCGCTTTCTTGCTGGCTCGGGCGATCTCGTAGGTGAGGTGGAGGAACGATGGCTGAGAACGTCGTGGTTGAACGTACGCGCTGGCGCACTCGCTACCGTGACCGGGGCTGCGGGTGCGGATGCGGAGGTTTCTTCTTCGTCCTGATCGTCGGCGTGCTGTTCAGCCTTTTCAACGTGGTCGCCGCCGTCGGCGTGTCGGTCCGGGTGCCGTTCACCGAGAGCAACATCACCGTGGCCGGTTCGGTGGGAGCGAAGGACAAGGCGGTCGGCGCCCTACCGGACTATGTGCAGGGCCGGCTCGGCAAGAACCAGAACCTCTTCAACAACTCGACCACGATGACGATCGGCCCGGCCGAAGGCACGGCGCTGGTGGTGATCGGGAACCAGGGCGGCGCGCCGCCGATCGACCTGCACTTGTTCCTGCACTGAGCCGGCTCATCCGCTGAGCCTGGATACGAAAACGCGGTAGCGAAACGTCATCATTCTGGGCGTGGATCGACGACCGGGGCGCAACCGCCTGGCCGACGCCTGTACGTGGGCGGCAGCCGCATTCGCCGCCGCCGGCGCCGTCGTCGCGATAGCGGCGCCCACCGGAGGGGCCAACCGCGTGTCGGGGGTCGCGCTGTCGCTCGCCATTGGCGCGGCCGTGCTGGCGGCCAACGCCCTCATCTCGCTGCGGGTTGGCCGGCTGGGCGGCGGCCTCCTCTATGCCGCAGCCTCGCTCGCCATCCTGTACGGGATGATCCTGGCCATGTCGGTGCCGGTCCGATTGGCGGTCGAAGGCATCTGCCCGCCGACCTCGGCATGCCCGCTTGGATTCGAGCGCCCCGCAAGCTCGGCTGAGATCTTCGCCGTCTACGCGGCCACAGCCTGCGGCGCATTCGCTCTCGCGCTTGCGTTCGTGGCCGTCGAGGCGCGCTACCTTCGCACACCAAGGCGACAGAAAGACCAGCCGGATACCCCGCCGCCTTCCTGAGACTTCACGACCAGACTCTCCTACCTGCGGCGGGGGCCCAGGGCGTTCGGATCGAATCGGGCTTCCCCAGCCCGGGAATCGGTTTTCGAACTGCGGTCAAAAAGACGATCACGAAGGCTACTATTTGTGGTCCATTGCATAGATGATCCGCAACCATCCCCCGTGCGTTGGTAACTGACGACGATGCATCGCAACTTCGATTTCGAAGCCTTCTGCGCAATATCCTGCGGCCGATCGCGTTGCGCTCGACATCCGCTGGATTGAATTGGAGAAAAGGTTGTCCAAACTGATTGGCCGGCTCACGCGTTCCGCGCTGCGACCCATCGGTCGAAACGCGCGCAGCCAACGGAGCCAGGCCCTCGTCGAGTTCGCGTTGGTCTCGCCGATCTTCCTCCTGATCGTTTTCTCGGCGGTCGACATCAGCCGGCTGCTGTACGCGTACACGGCCATCTCCTCAGCAGCTCGTGATGGTGCCCGCACGGCGTCGCTTTCGGGCTCGCAGTTCAGCGACTGCCAGATCATCAAGGAGGTCGAACTCGTCGGCCAGGGCTTCCCGGTGAACATGGACCCCAACTCCATCGTCGGCAACTCAGACCCCAACAACCCGACCGGCGCGCTCCAGCCATCGACGCCGCCGCCCAACACGGGATACGCATACATCTGGCCGGCTGTCGCGACCGGCGATCCTCCGGACCTTAACTGCAACTCCAGCACGCAACGGGCGATCGCGCCGACGGTGAAGCATGTTGCGGTCGAGGTCCAGTACCACTTCACTCCGCTGCTCCCATTTGTGTCCTCCTTCGCGCCCAACATCATCGTCAAGACCATTTCGGTGGTGACGACCGAATGATGTGGTACTGCAGCTCACGGAAGCGCCAGGGCGGCCAGGTGCTGCCGATCGCCGCCGCGGCCTTCCTGGTCATGTGCGCGCTCGCGGGCCTGGCCATCGATACCAGCCGTGATTACCTGGTGAAGCGCCAAGCGCAGAACGCCGCGGACTTCGCGGTGCTGGCCGCCTCCAAACAGATGACGCTTACGGGCAACCTCGGCAGCCCGATCTCATCCAACTCCAACACCGTTATCGCGGCGCACGACTACGTCGCGAACAACGGCTTCAGCACCATCTACACGACGGGCTGCGATTCGAGCAGCTCGTCATCGTTCACCACGACATGGTTCGACGTGTCTGGTCTGCCCTGCGGAGCCACAGCCGGTTTCAACAGCAAGGTCACCGTGAACTCACCGCCGGTGTCGCTGCCCGGCTCCCCGGTGCCGACAGCCTGCCAGGGCGCCGGCGCGTTCTCCTGCGTCCAGGTGGTGATCACGGCCCGCATCGCCGAGCTCTTCACGTCAGTGCTCGGCATCCCCAACGCGTACGTCACCGTCGGCGCGAGCGCCCAGGCGGTCCTTCCGGGCTCATCCTTCGACGCACCTCCGCCCAACGCGGTGACCCTCTACCAGCCCACGAGCGTCCAGGGCGGCTGCGTCAAGGCGAATCAACAGTGCTTCGACGAGACCAAGCCTGTCTCGCGAACGCTGCTGTCGTGCACCGGCGGCACCAACAACTGCCCGACGTTCTGGGCGAGACCGGGCACCGCGCCCAAGATCTACGGCTATGACGGTTCCGTTCTGAGCACGCCCGGCGACTACGCCGCGTTGCGGTCCGCTGGTGACATGGTCATTCAAGACAGCACAACGATCTGCGATCCGTACGGCGGCGCGACGTG
>JBAUTF010000405.1:0-3690 GCA_049582065.1 Candidatus Dormiibacterota bacterium
TTCTACGCCGCACAGATCGCGGTGAGTACGGAATAGCCTTGAAGCTTTGGCGAATTGGGTGCACGGCGTTAGATTACGCAAATTTACATGAGACGATCATACCGACGCTGCGCCACTTGGTTGAGGCGACGTCGGAAACGGCGCTCTATGCCGTTTATGACGGTGGACGCGCCGTCTACGTCGAGAAAGTTGAAGGGCTTCATCCCATACGGGCTTACGCGACCGTCGGAGGTCATTCGCCGGCTTATGCGACTGCATCGGGAAAGTGCCTCCTAGCTTGGCGACCCGAAGATGAAATAGCCCAGGTTGGTACGGCAGCAGTGCGCTTTACCAATGCAACACACCTCGGGTCGAAGGCCACCCTGTTAAATGCCGCCGAAGTGCGTCGGAACGGCTTCGCTGTCAACAGGGGCGAATGGCGTGAAGGAGTCTGGGGTATAGCGGCTCCCGTTTTTGGGCGTGACCGTCAGCCGTTGGGTGCAATTGGCGTGACCGGTCCAAGAACCCGTGTCGAGCCTCAGGTTGAAAGGTTCTCGCAAATTGTGCGGGCGGCAGCGAGCGAACTATCGATGCAACATGGATGCGTTTCACCCGCCGCACCATCACGTGATGATGATGCGAGGAAGCCTACCAAGCCGAAGAAAGCCAACGCACGCAGTCGCATGAAGTCGAGCGTTGACTCGCCCCGCCGCATTGCAAGATGACGTGTGGTTGCTGCAAATGGCCGCGCCCAAATGACCAAAGAAGATCCTCGGGAGCCACGAAAGCCGTTTGAACAGGTCGGTGCCGGAATGAGCAATGGTCCTTTGAGTGGGCTAAAGGTGCTGGAGTTTGGACAGATTGCTGCAGGCCCCTTCAGCGGCATGCTTCTCGCTGACTTGGGCGCCGACGTTGTAAAGGTCGAGCGACCAGACGGCGGGGACGGGATGCGCGGGTGGCCTCCAATGGTCGAGAACAGCGAGGCTGGTGAGCGATTTAGCGGAAGCTTCGCTGCTTTGAACCGAAACAAACGAAGCATTGTCGTCAATTTGAAGGATAGGACTTCGCTCGACCGATTGCGCGTACTTTGCGATAGTGCAGACGTTATTGTTGAGAATTTTCGTCCTGGTGTTCTTGCACGTCTTGGGATCGGTTACAAAGACCTCGTTCAAACGAATTCGAGTTTAGTCTACTGTTCATTGTCAGGTTACGGACAAACGGGCCCCTATGCTCAGAGGGGTGCGTTTGATGTCACCATCCAGGCAATTAGCGGCGTTATGAGCGTTACAGGTGAGCCAGATGGTCCGCCTGTGAAGTGCGGCGTACCGCTGAGTGATTTTGTCGCCGGCTTATATGCAAGCTACGCGATCGTCGCGTCAGTCCACAAGGCGAGCCAAACCGGTATCGGTACTTATATCGACTGTTCGATGCTCGGGGCAGTCCTTGGCATCTCAGCTTTGCAACACGGCGAGTACTTCTGCACTTCCGCGCCGCCGCGAAGACTTGGTTCGGCGCACCCGCAAAACGCTCCCTATCAGGCATTTGATGCGGCCGACGGCTCCTTTGTGGTCGCAGCCGGCAATCAGGAGCTATGGCGCAAGCTTTGTGATGTGATTGGTCACCCTGAAATGGCGACGGACCCAAAATTCGTCTCACTACAACTTCGGGCCAAAAACCAACACCAGCTAGCCGAAACCCTCCAGTTGATTTTCACTAAACGCAATAGAAGCGATTGGCTGAACGCCTTAAACGCGAGTGGCATTCCCTGCGCGCCCGTGAATGATTTCAGCGAAATTTTTGCAGATCCTCAGGTTGAGGCCATGGGCCTGGTCCACGAAATGCGTTTGCCGAATGGAGTCAGAATGAAGACGGTCGGCTTTCCCACTTCAATGACTCACTACGCCTTTCGGATCGCAAGACCTCCGCCGGCTTTGGGTGAGCATACGGAGGAGGTGTTTGAGGAATGGTTGGGAGAAAGAATTTCATGAGCGGCGTACAGTTATGTCCTCACTACGAGGACACCTATAGTAACCGACTTTCAGGCGGCGGTTCTGTCCAGATGGCCGGCGTGGCCGCATTGATCGAGGAAGCGCAAGCAGGCCGAATGTTCGTTCTCGTAGACGATGAACGTCGTGAGGATGAAGGTGATTTGGTAATTCCAGCGCAGTTTGCGACGCCCGAGGCGATCAATTTTATGGCTCGTTACGCCCGGGGCTTGATCTGTTTAGCTATGACACGGAAGCGCTTGGACGAGCTGCATTTGCCGCTTATGGCACAAACTAGTCATACGCGAACGCAAACAGCGTTTACTGCTTCAATTGAAGCTAAAGAAGGCGTCACTACCGGAATCTCAGCATATGACCGCGCGCACACAGTCGCTGTAGCGATCGACCCAAATACACGCCCATCCGACATTGTCTCTCCCGGTCACGTCTTCCCAATTATGGCTCGGGACGGTGGCACTTTGATCCGTGCGGGTCACACTGAGGGAGCGGTGGATATTGCGCGATTGGCGGGTTTAATTCCGGCCGGCGTAATTTGCGAGATCATGAATCCCGACGGCACAATGGCGCGGTTGCCGGATCTGATCGATTTTGCCCAGCGGCACGATCTGAAGGTGGGTTCGATCGCGGACCTAATTGCCTACCGAAGCCGCTCCGAGCGGCTGGTTACTCGAGTGCGCGTGGGCAACCTGCGCGGCGTGACGGGCGGGGATTGGACGCTATACGAATATGCGAGCGCCATCGATGATCGAGAGTATGTGGCATTGACGAAGGGTGATCTATCAATGCCTCGACCGGCGATGGTCCGAGTTCACGCTGGAGATTTTGTCACCGAGATTCTAGGCGGGCGCCGTTTGACGATGTTGCACAACGCTATGCGTATCATTGCGGAACAGGAACGGGGAGTTCTGGTGCTTATTTCGGATCCCCGTCCAGTCGCCGCGTCACAAACTCCGAACCCTAACGAGGTGCCCGAAGAGTGTGCCCGACCTATTCTGAGGGACTACGGTACGGGCGCACAAATCCTTGTGGATCTAGGAGTGCAAAACATGATCCTTCTTTCGGATACCGACCAAGTAATCTCCGGGTTGGAGGGTTATGGACTGACCGTAGTCGCGCAACGGCCGATTGGTGGATGGGGCAATCGATGAACCGGAAACGGCAGCATGGCCACTGGCGCTTAATTTCGCGAGCAGCCAACACGCGCCGTGCCACGCGACCAACACGTTCGGAGCCCAGCCTAAGTTCCGGATATCTGGCGAAAAGTGCACCGGTTCTTTCGCCGGATAGAACTTCTGACGCAAACCGGATGTTCGCAGCGCGTACCGGGGTGTTCCCGCATTCGCCTGCGGGGTGAGTCACACAATGTAACCTTCGATGGTGAAGGTTAAGGGAGGAGAAAATGAAAACGCGTACACGTGGAATCAGCAGACGAAATGCTCTCAGACTAGCTGGTATCGCAGTCGCTACGGCAGGAGTTGCGAAACCCGGCATCATTCGCATGGCGTTTGCGCAGGATAAGACGCCTATCAAGATTGGCTTCCCAGTACCTCTCTCTGGCATCTATGGGGATTATGCCAAAGATCAAGTGAACGGTGCTCAACTGGCTATCAGCCAATTTAACGCCAAGGGTGGCGTACTTGGCCGCAAAGTTGAATTGCTCGTTCGCGACGATCAGCTTGACGTTCAGGTTAATACACAAGTGGCC
>JBAUTF010000406.1:0-3275 GCA_049582065.1 Candidatus Dormiibacterota bacterium
CTACGGTTCGAAACTGATGGACGGAACCGAACCATCCGTAGCTGCGAACAGACGCGGGCGAGGCAGGCGGTGCCCGCAACTCCTGGCTGTCCATCGGCGATCACGAGCAGGCCTTCTGCAGCGTGACGATGATCAACATGATCCCGACGGCAGGATCGAGGCCGGGAACCCCGGAACCGAACGGAAAGGCCAGACCCGCCCGCGTCCACCAGACTTTCTCAGTCGCCCTGTATGCCGGCTTTCATGCCCTGGCGCCGCGCCTCGGCGCTCACGCCGCTGGGCCAATCCACGATGGTACCGAAGATCTAGAACGTCAGCGCGCGCACGTCGCTCACTCCTGCCAATCGACCACTCACTTCCTTCACGAGTATTAGTCACGGCTCCGGGCCACATAACACCCCGCCTTGAGGAGGCTCCAGCATGAACAACCAATCAACCAGGGTCAACCTCACCAGGATGAAGAGGGCATACGACAGCACGCGCGACAACGCCAGAAATGTTCCGGTTCTGACCCAGAGGGCCGTCGCGCACATCGACAAGGACATGCATATGGTCGGCCGGGTCGGAAGGTTCCGGTTGGAGTCGGACGAGCCGCCAGAGCGCGGGGGCGACGACCTGGCCCCGGCACCTCTGCAGTACGTTCTCGTCGGGGCGGCCTTTTGACTGCTCACCCAGGTGGCGAAGTTTTCGCCGCTCTACGACGTCCCGATTGAAGAGGCGGAGGTCGACGTCCGAGCCACCTTCAGCGTGGCGGACAAGTACGATTTGGGCGGGCCGCCCGGCGCCTTTCAGCGGGTGACCTTCGATCTGAAGCTCAAGAGCTCGGCAACAGAGTCACAGGTCGGACAGTTGATCGCTCACGCCGAGCGTGGCTGCCATGCGGCGCAGACATTTCGGGCGCCGGTCCCGGTGGAGTTGAAGGCGACCCTGAATGGAAAAACTCTGGCCCTCTCCTAAGCATGCCACCGACCTCAGGTCCGGACGCGAAGGGGTGGTAACGCGGACAAAGAAGGGTGCCGGTGGAGTCGGTCGTTCGCGAGGTGACTTCGGAGTGCGTACTCCATCGGCTTTCCAAGTCCACGGTTGGTCCCGAGCGAGAGCGTGGCGACCAGCGCCGCCAGCGGCGCTGAGGCTGGGAGCGATACGCTCCCAGCCTCAGTCCACCGCGTTGAATTACGAAGTGGCTATCAGTCCTCCGTGTGGTCGCTGCGGGTGACCACCACCCCGAATGGCGTTGCACCGGTCGGTAGGTTGAAGGGCGACGCGGCGAGTTCAGACAACGTTCCGCCGTCGACCGCAAAGGCGCTGACTGCGTTGCGAGCGGCGTCGACCACGTATAGGTTCGTGCCGGAAGGGTCCAGGCGAGCGTCGAATGGACGGATGCCCGGCCCGCTGCTGAAGGGAGTCGTGCTCATGTAGCTGAGTGATCCGTCACTCAGGATCCTGTAGCTGGAAATGCTCGTGCTGCCGGTATTGACGGTGAACAGGTATCTACCGTCGTGCGAGATCTCAACCCAGCAAGGCGCCGTCTGGAAGTCGGCAAACGGCGAGCTGCCGATCGATGAAACAACGCCCTGACGTGACACTGTGTAGGCCGACACGGACCCGTTGCCGGCTCCGCCATGGGCGTTCGAGACGTAGAGACGCCGGGGATTCGCCGGCGAGAACTCACTGCCGAAAGGACCCGCTGCCTGGGCAGGGAACGGCGATCCAGCGGCGGGAGTGAGGTGGCCATCGTGGCCGACAACGAAGCTGTCGATAAGGAACGTGCTCGGATCGGTGGTTCCGACCTCGACGCCGATGAGATTGGTGCCGGTCGAGTTGAAGAGGATGTCACCTGGGTTCGCCGTGTTAGAGAGCGACACCGTGGAACCGGCCAGCGGCGTCAAGCCACCACTGCGGCTGAGCCTGAAGCCGGTGTAGTTGCTGCCGGTCGTGCCGTTTCCCTCGTTGGCAACGTAGACCAGGCTGCCATGCACAGCGACACTTACCGGCTCGATGCCACCGGATGACACAGGACTTCCCTCGACCGGACGCAGACTTCCGTTAGGCCAAATGCGAAGCACGGAAAGCTGGTTGCTGCCGGCATCGACAGCGATCAGGTAGCGTCCGTCAGCCGTGACCTGGAGCGCACCCTGCGAGCCGACTATGGTCCCCGTTCCCGCGCCGCCGGCCGCGAATGGAGAGCCGTGAACGGGAGTCAGAGTACCGTCGGCGTGCCGGTCGAAGGCGGCGATGGTGTTGACACCGGCCGTGTTGTCGTTGACATACACATGACCTGCGCCGTCGTCTGAAGCAAGCACCACCTGGGAGAAGCCCGACCCAGCGATCGCCAAAACGCACAAACTCAGCGTGAAAGTGATTCGCCTACGCAGATGATGCATGTAGCAGCCTCCTAGAGCCACCGAAGGTTGTCCCCTTTAAACGGGGAGGTCTGCTCGTACAGTCACCGCGCGGTCGCAAACGTTACAGTCGCCGTCGGGGGACGGCCCGATCGTAGGGAGCGCCGGTCAGGTCGACTTCCAGTTCTTGAATGCCTTCATGAGCTCCGCCTTCACTGGTTCGGGTATGGGTTCGTCCGCCAGCTTGCCCAGCACCCTTCTCGTGGCTCGAAGCTGCTCGAGATAGGCGGTGCATCCATCACACCCGGCAATGTGCTCCTCGAACCTGGCCCGGTCGGCGGGTGAAAGTGTTCCCTCCAAATACTCGGTCATGAGCTCGACCACCTCGCGGCACTTCATTTCAGGAACTCCTCGACCACTCGACGTACGGCCGCTCTTCCCCGATGCAGTCGAACTCGTTGATTGGTAGCCGAGATTGCGAGCAATTCGCACACCTCGTCAGAGTCCATGCCGGCAATGTCACGCAGGATGACCACCTCACGCTGCTTTTCAGGGAGCGCTTCGATGGCGACCTTCACCCGATCGAGAGCCTCACGGTTGATCACCCTCGCCTCGGGCAAGTTGGTCCAGCTGTCGGGCGGAGTCGTCCAGAGCCCGTTGGAGCCAAATCGATGAGGGTCGACTGTGGGCCGCCCCGAGTCTGAGTCGTCCCGACGGAACAGCGAGGCGAAGGGCACGACTCGCGACTCCTTGCGGCGCCGCGCACGCGCAACGTTTATGAGGATCCCAAAGATCCAGGTTTTCAAGGAAGACCGGCCTTCGAACCGATCGAGAGTACGCAGACAGGTCAGCCAGGTCTCCTGGACCACATCTTCGGCCACGCCGTGATCTCGGACATAGGCCATCGCGAGTCGCATCAGCGGCCCGTGATAG
>JBAUTF010000407.1:0-3332 GCA_049582065.1 Candidatus Dormiibacterota bacterium
CCTGGCGAGGCGCCATCCCAGAGCGGGGTGCGGTCGAGGTTGACGCCGATGCCCTGGTTGTACATGGCATGCCCCGATTCATGGATCGAGCCGAAGAGGCACTCGTTGAAGAAGCCGCGGGAGACGCGCGTCGTGATGCGGGTGTCGCCGGGGCCGAACGACGTCGAGAAGGGATGGGTCGAGACGTCCTGCCGTCCTCGATCGAGGTCGTAGCCGAGCCTCCCGACGACGTCGAGGGCGTACTTCATCTGCAGCTCCGGCTCGAAGCCGCGGTACAGCGCGCGGTCGTCCACAGCGTCGGCGTTGCGCGCAATGTCGGCGACCAGGGGCACGATCACCCCCTTGATCTCGCCGAATATCGCCTCCAGCTCGCTGGTCTTCAGGCCGGGCTCGCTGCGGTCGAGCAGAGCGTCGTAGGGCCGCTCCGCGTACCCCAGCGCGTCGGCGATGCGGCGGTTGAGCTCGACGTTCTTCTCGAGGTAGGGCTCGAACACCTTGAAGTCGGCGTCACGCCGCGCCTTCTCCCAGTGAGGCCGCGCCGTCGCGCCGGCCATCGCCACCTCGGAAACGAGTTCGGGAGAGAGCTTGCGCTCCTGTTCGTAGTCGCGCCTGGTCACCCGAACGAGGCTCGCCTCGTCCGAGTCGAAGTGCTCGTTGGCCACCTCTGATTCGAGGCCGTCAAGCAGGCGGCCGGTTTCGTCGGAGGTGAACCTGACGTGCGCCAGCGTCATCAGCGTCGAGAGCTGCTGAGCCCGGCCGGCCACGCCCCCCGGCGGCATGTTCGTCTCCTGGTCCCAGTCGAGCACGGCGGCCGCGCGGCTGAGGTCGGTCACCTCCGCCAGAATTTCCTTGAGCCGGAGCAGGTTGTCGCTCATGTCTCGCCCTCCCCACGGGTATTCTCGCGAATGGCGCAGCCGCCCCGCTAGCTCAGTGGATAGAGCATCTGTCTTCTAAACAGAGGGTCTGAGGTTCGAATCCTCAGCGGGGCACCTTAAATTGGAACCAGACCGGATAACAGGAACAGAAGACTTTGCGAAGCGGTAAGAGGAATCGCTTCAAGCTCAGACCAGGAGCTTCGTCTGGACTAGAGCACCTTGAAACCAGAGCCTTGATGCCGCTTCATTCGTTACCAGACGGCGCAACCAGCAGCACGATGCTCACCGAGCAGGTTACGTCCGGGCCCGCCTCTCGGCCCGATCATCGGTCTGGGATGCTTCAATGGCCGTAAAGCCATGACTCGGTTAGCAGCACTCTCGGCCGGAGTGGGATTGGTGATTGCTCTGGGTCTGATGTCCTGGATGTTCGCGCTGGCGCCTCGACGGCAAGCGACATCACCCTTTTGGCGGGCGATCCATCCGGCCGTGCCGTCAGGGTTCGCCAGCCGCTGGCGTTGGTATGTTGGCGCATGGCTCGCGGGGATCTTGCTGGCTGAGGCTTTCCTGCAGCTCGTGGTCGCCCGATGAAGCGCGTAAGTCGTTTCCAGACCAGCTCGAGTCACCAGGGCAGGCGCTTCGCGGTTGACTTCGGGATCGGCCGGTTGTGCAGCCCAAATTCCGGCAGGCGTCCCTCCACGTAAGCACTGCGCCCACCGGCCGTACGCTTCTTAACAGAGGGTCTGAGGTTCGAATCCTCAGCGGGGCACCAGCCGGACCGGGATTTAGACTTGCGCCGGTATGGCAAAGATCGAGCTGGTTCCGATGACCGCGCAGGAGTTCGAGGCGTGGCTGCCTGGGGAAATCGCGGGCTACGCGGCAGAGCACGTTCGCACCGGGAGGTGGTCCGAGGAGGAGGCGGTCGGGCTCAGCCGCGATGAGCACACCCGGTTGCTGCCCCAGGGCCTGGCCACGCCCGACCACCGGCTCTGGAACATCGTCCCCGCCGGCAGTGGAGAGGCGGTCGGCATGCTGTGGATCCAGGTGATGCAGAAGCCGATGCCGTCAGTGTTCATCTACAACATCGAGATCTACCCGCAGTTCCGGCGTCGCGGGTACGCGGAGCAGGCGATGTTGAAGCTCGAGGAAGAGGCAAGGCGTCTTGGGCTCGAGGGAATCCGCTTGCACGTCTTCGGACACAACACAGCCGCCAGGCCGCTGTACGAAAAGCTCGGCTACGTACCGACCAACATCCAGATGCTGAAGCGACTGACCTAGAGGCGAGATCAATTTCCCGCGAGGCGCGACGGGATTGGTGGTTGGACCTCCCCATCCCCGGCCTGCGGCCGGTACTTCCCCGCGAAGCGGGGAAGTGAAGAGCTCTCACTTCCCCACCAGTGGGGAAGGTGGCCCGGAGGGCCGGATGGGGAGTGGATATCACGTGCTTATTGGTGGTTGGACCTCCCCATCCCCGGCCTGCGGCCGGTACTTCCCCGCGAAGCGGGGAAGAGAAAGCCGGTACTTCCCCGCGAAGCGGGGAAGAGAAAGCCGGTACCTCCCCGCGAGGCGGGAAAGAGAAAGCCGGCACTTCCCCGCGAGGCGGGGAAGAGAAAGCCGGCACTTCCCCGCAGGCGGGGAAGTGAAAGGGGGCTCAGGCCGGCGCGGAGAGAACGTGTCGCACCTCGCGAGCGACCTCCACGTCTTCGCGTGCCTTGATCACGAGCGTCACGACCTTCGCGCCCGGCGCGCTGATGTCGGCGTCGTTGACCAGGCTGGCGTTGAGCGTCGGCCCGATCTCGAGACCCAGAAAACGAAGCCCCGAGACGGCCGCGGCGCGCACCGGCGGCGAGTTCTCGCCGACACCACCGGTGAAGACCAGCACGTCGAGACCGCCCATCGCGGCCGCCATCGAGGCGATCAGCGATCGCAGCCGGTGGATGTAGACGTCGAACGCGAGGCCGGCCGCCTCGTCGCCGGCGGACATCCGCTTCAACACCTCGCGCATGTCCGCGGTGCCAGCGAGGGCCAGCAACCCGGAGCGCTGGTCCAGGGCCTCCGACATCTCGGCCTCATCGGTGCCGGCGTGGCGCTGCAGCCACAGCATTATGCCCGGGTCGACGGTGCCCGAACGGGTCGCCATCACCAATCCTTCGAGCGGCGTGAATCCCATCGTCGTGTCGACCGAACGGCCGCCTGCCACCGCCGCGAGCGATGCACCAGAGCCGAGGTGGCAGGTGACGACTCGCAGCTCCGACGCGGGGCGATGAAGCATCTCGGCCGCCCGGCGCGAGGCATACGAATGGGAGAATCCGTGAAAACCGTAGCGCCGGATGCCGTGGCGCTCGCGCCACTCTTTTGGAATCGCGTAAGTCGAGGCTGCGGCAGGCATGCGCGAATGGAATGCCGTGTCGATGCACGCGACCGCCGGGATCCGTGGCAGGATCGCCCGCACCGAGCTGA